>JBCCRZ010000527.1:0-4832 GCA_039200855.1 Cyanobacteria bacterium P01_D01_bin.44
ATCGCAGATCCGTCTGGCCAGATAAGGACTGGCCCCACGCAGCGCCTCATATATAGTTTGGGCCTCCGCCTGGTAGCGCGTAATTTTGCCTAAATCCCAATGGGCGGGTGGCGCATGCAGGTTGGTAATGCGATCCGCGAGTTTGACCATCCAGACTACTTGAGGCTGCTGCTGGATACGGCGCAGACTATCAGACATTTGCTCCGGCTTAGCCAAGGCTCGATTTTTACTGAGGGCCAGTACGCCATTCGCAACCGCTGCTCCAAAAGTAGTTTGCACTTGGTCAAATGTAACCGGCGTATCTTCAATCACATCGTGCAGCAGGGCACACTGCACAGCCAGATTTTCATCATGTCCCGGCTCAGCCCGTAGCGCCGCCATCACCTCCATACAGACAAAGCTAAGATGCATCAGATAGGGCAGCTCCGTGCCCGGAAACAACTGTCCTTGATGGGCTTCAGCTGCAAACCGATAGGCTTTTCGATAATCTTCTTGTGACCAAAGATCAAGCATTATTCAAATCCTGACGCCTATCTCCTAACGCCTGTCTCCTATTTTCTACAGTCTTCCCTCAACCAACTATCGCACCCCCGCCCGATGATCCTACCCAATGCCTGGGCACCTTAAGGATGTCAGATTTTTTACACAATCTAAATTTGATGAGACTGCATCCTAAGCTAAACTGGAAGCCTTTATAAAAAGATATTTCAGAAAATATTGATAGGTATTTAGGGTGTCTTTTAAGTGCGTGCTACCACTGAAGACTTTCCAAAAGACAAGCACTAATTATGACCAAGCTGTTAGAGAACGTACAACGACTTGCAGGGTTACGGCATTCCTTCAGTCGACTGTTTCCTGAGAAGGTAGGATTAGATTTTACCGTTGCTATCCCCACATACAACGGAGCCAATCGCTTGTCGATGGTATTAGACAGTCTCTGCTGGCAGCTCAATATTGAGGGGTTGGCCTGGGAAATTTTAGTCGTAGATAACAATAGTTGCGATCGCACCCCCGAGGTGGTTCGTGAGTTTCAAGCCAAGTGGCCGAGCTCAGCCCCGCTGCGCTACGTATTTGAGGGCCGACAGGGTGCTGGCTATGCCCGCCACAAAGCCGTCCAGGTGGCCGCCAGTCCGCTGATTGGCTTCCTTGATGACGACAATATCCCTGGCATGACCTGGATTTCTTCAGCCTACCGTTTTGCCCAGCGCCATCCAAAAGCTGGGGTCCTCGCAAGTCGTATCCAAGGAGACTTTGAGTCATCTCCCCCTGAGAACTTTGAGCGGATTGCATCACTGCTGGCGCTGACAGAACGGGGCTCTAAACCCCGGCTTTATGTGCCTGAAAGCAAGGTGATTCCACCCTCCGCTGGGATGGTCGTGCGTCGTGAAGCCTGGCTGGAGAATGTCCCCGAAGAACCAGTGCTGACCGGGCGAGCAGGCAACAGTATGCTGACTGGCGAAGATACCGAGTCAATTCTGCACATTCAAAACGCCGGTTGGGAAGTCTGGTATAACCCAGAAATGCGCCTGCACCATCAAATTCCCAGCGGGCGTCTGACCCGTCAATATTTGACCCGACTCTGTCGAGGCATCGGTTTTAGCCGGTATCGCACCCGCATGCTCAGTGTGAAAGTCTGGCAGCGGCCACTCATGCTGATGCTGTATACCGCGAACGACATCCGCAAGATTTGTCGCCATCTCTTTAAATATCGCTGGGCCGTGTTCAAGGATGATGTCGCTGCCTGCGAAATGACACTTTATGTCTCAAGCCTGATCAGCCCGCTATACATGGCTTATTATCACCTCTCAACATTGTTGTCCCATCAAAAAGTTAGTCTACAAGATTGAACTCAGAGCCTCTATAACTTGGCTTTTAACCACTGAATTATTCATCATAAAGGTGTGGATAACAGGAAGTGCGATCACACGATCGGTTACAGCGATCCGAGTTTCTTTCAATGCCACAATGCCATCATTGACATCGTCATCAAAGGGGCTCAACATCCCCCGTGGGCCTTTTGTCCCAGCGATGATGGTGTAAGGAACAGGTGGTGGTGGTAGCTGGGCATAAAAGTCTGGACTGGCTAGATTGAGCCCACAGTCTCGAGAGAACCATCGAAAGAGTGACACTCGCCACGCGTAGAACGCTAGTCGAGGCGGCTGATTGGGCGGGCCAAGCATCACAATGTGCCTAGGTGGGTGAATAGAAACAAGTCCTAAAGCAGAGCGAAGTATGATGCCTCCCAGCGAGTGGGCCACAATGCAATATTCCCCTTGTTTAGCTTGTTTTTTTAGGGTGTCCACTAGTCGATTAACAATATTTTCATAGGTTTCAGCAAAAGGCGCATATCCAAATTGCTGCGTGGTAAACCCTTGACGTTGAAGATGTCGAGCCAGACCCCATAAAGACACGGGAGTGCGACCTAAACCATGAATTAGGATGACTTTCATTGATTTTGTTGTGATTCCATTAGGAGTTGGCCCAGGAATATAGAATCGAGGTTGCTCTTTCACTGTATTCAGGCTTCAGCTGCACTCAGCCTTCGTTTTCTAGTGTGATGAGTTATCCCTAAATCTAGTGCTGACTGAGCGCCGCCGATTACTGATTGAGCACAGTCGAAACCAGCTATTCCAACAAAGATCGCACTCGCTCAGGTGGCCAATAAATCTTATAGGCTTTACCGAGGATATCGCGCCTAGGCAAAAAGCCCCAGACGTGAGAGTCTGCGCTAGCATCGCGATTGTCGCCTAGGACAAAATAAGCATTTGGGGGCACCAAGTCTGGCCCCCAAGTGTAGCTGACCGGCTTGACCTCGTAAGGTTCACTCAGGGATTGCTGATCAATGAAGATCTGACCGCCGCTGATTTGTACCTGCTGACCAGGGAGTCCGACAATGCGTTTGACGAAGAGAGTGTCGGGGGTTGTCTCTAGCTCAGCAATGGCCTTGGGAGGCGGGGTGAACACCACAATATCGCCAGTTTGGGGTCGATAAAACTGATTGCGGCGGACAAAGATGCGATCGCGGACCTGCAACGTTGGCAGCATCGACTCGCTAGGCACAATGCATTGAACCACTGATTGATTGATCAACGTCGGCGTATACCCAACCGCCAGGCGCGTCACAAAGACCCCGACCACAATTAGGGCGACCAGCGCCGGTGCTGACCGTGTGCGGTGAGGGCCGGTGCGATAGGCATGGTAACCAGCGGCTGCCCAAATGCCATAGGCTACTGGCATCAACATCAAAAAATCCCGATTGGCCCAGTAGGCTAGCCCGACGCCCAGCACCAAAAAGACGCCACCCAGCAAGGCTTGATCCAAATAAAAATGACCCAGCCCTGGCAGCAGCTGAGACAAAAATAAGCTATACCAGGCATCTTTAGGGGGTGATTTTGCTGAGCGATGGGCCGGTTGGCAAAGGCCACGATGGGCATCCCAAAGGTTGAAGCCATAGAGCCCAGCCGCGAGGCCCAATTGCCAAAACCCAGATGCGGTACTGCCCTCAGCAGCAAAAATAGACCAGATGCCCCGACCTAGAAGTCCAAGCACACCCAGGCACATTAAAATACCTTTGACCCACTGTTCTCCGTAGAGCTGCCCTAGCCCCGGCAGCAACATAGATAAATTAACAGCCAGCCAGGGCTGTTTGGGTAAGACAGATTTAGGCACCGTTCCAAGCGATTTTTCCTATGGCGTGTCGTCGCTGGATGTGTCACCGCCCAGGCGCGATCGCAAACTCGCTAAATCTTCTCTCAACAAAACACTGATAGTGCCAATGTGCACTGTCCCATCCGGGTTGGGCGTTAACTCCAGCCAGTAAGCTAGATTTTCACCTTCCCTCAGCTCACCTCGGACCAAATCACGGCCAGGGCGTAACAGACTCGACGGGGATGACTCGGGATAGCTATAGACCGGCAGAGCACGGCGATAGTCAGCATAGACATCGGGACCGTAGATCAGGCGTAGCGATTCTTCGAGCCGTTCAACACTGACCCCATCAACCATATCGATGAGGGTAAATTTCTCAGTGCGGACGGTGCTGCGGTCAATATCGCGGCTCAAAATCGCAGGTTCATCGCTGGTGTTAGCGTAGCCACCTGCCGGAAATACTGTGGCCTGGAAGCTAAAACGACGGGCGGGGGTATCCACACGGTTTACCAGCAGCCGCTCCCGCGCAGTGGCCCTCAGGGTTGGGTGGGCTTTCATCCAGGTTTCGACATCATCCACCGATTGGCCTGGAATAGCATGACCAGCTGTCCCCAGCCCCAGCCAAACGCCGGTAGCCATCAAACAATAGCTCAAATACTTTTTCATCGTGTTCCTATAGAGACCCAAATCCCTTTTTCTTTTTGTTCTTCTTTTTCTTCTTCTTAGAGCCTTGACCGTGGCCGCGCCAGCCGGGTTGCGGGCCACCACCCCCCATGCCGGGCATCCCACCCATGCCAGGAAACCCACCGCCCATGCCAGGGAAACCGTCGCCCATGCCGGGCATGCCACCCCCCTGCCCCATTTGCTGCATCATTGAGCGCATCCTTTGGAAATCACTGACTAGTTTGCTCACATCGCGCTCTTGAAAGCCCGCACCTCTAGCAATGCGACGACGACGACTGGGAGCATTGGCCAGCAAGTCAGGATCTTGCCGCTCGGCCATGGTCATGGAGTTGATCATGGCTTCAGAGCGCTTAAGCTGTGCCTCGCCCTGCTGTAGCTGATCGGCAGAGAGTTTATTAGACATCCCTGGGATCAGCTTCATAATACCCGCCAGGGATCCCATATTCTTCATCAAGCGGGTTTGTTTTAGAAAATCATTAAAATCAAACCGTGCTTCCATG
>JBCCRZ010000528.1:0-4830 GCA_039200855.1 Cyanobacteria bacterium P01_D01_bin.44
CCCTATGCGCCGATCTCGAGGCTGAAGTCTCAGCCCCCGACCAACTTGCTCAGCTTGAGATCGCCATCACAACTGGGCTAGAGGCTGTCCAGGAGATTCGCGAACCGTTTAATACGTTCTATGGTTCACTCTCCGTCGAGCAGCAGACTACTCTGAATGAGGCGATTTCGTCCCATAGGAGGTAGGAGATAGGGGAGATACACATCACTTTCTTCCCCACTACCCTCCACCCACGACCCATCACCCAATAAAAATTAATCTGCCACCAATCTCCCAATCTGCCCACAGTCGATATGATTGTGGGCGACACCCGTATAAGGATCTATCCACCCATGAGATTGATACCAGTAGGGCTAATGGCAGCGGGCCTAACCGCGACCGTCGCGATCGCAAGTTCCACCGCCCAAAGCTGCACCCCTCTCGCCATCGTCGGCACCTCAGAGACCGAAGTCACCAAAACCATCACCCCCCCTGGCACACTTTTTAGCAATACCAACTGGAACACCGACTTTGTTGTCTCTGACGGCAGCTATCGCTATTTTGTCGTCAACTTTCTGCCCCAGAGCGGCACCCTATACGACATTGACGTTCATCTTAAGTATCCAGACGAATCCATCGACACCGCCTATAGCGTTAGAGAAGCCCTCTTCACAGAAGGTGAGGCTGTCACTATTAACGCCGAGTCACGGGTGAGCAGTGGCCCTTACCAGGTAAATCTACGGGTCGGCGGGCTGTCGTCAGAGGGCAATACCTACACCGCCTCGATCGTGGGATGTCGTTAGCGAATCGGGCTCACTTTGGCTCGATGTAATAGCTTGCCCTGGCGTTGATGTCCAACATATCTCACCCTAACCAGATCGCCGGGGTTAGCACTGCCGTCCATGAGCTGATGCAGCTGCGGATCATAAGGAATCTCATCCCCCACCGCCGCGATCGCAACCACTCCCCAACTCTCCAACAGCTTCTCCACTGGCCTCACCAAAGGAAGCAACCGCTTTGCTGGGATCTGATCATTTTTGCCAGCCGCATGGGCCGCCGTGGGCCATTGCACTAGCCACGATTCCATCGTTTGTAAGGCGTCTGATTGGAACTGCGATCGCAGCTGCTCCGCCTGCTGCTCCATTTGCTGCTGCAACCGCTCGTATTCCTTTCGCAACGCCTCTATCTGATTTGTCGCCGACTCACCCACCGCCCGATCAGAGGACGCTGTCCCAAACGCTAACAACAGCTCACCGAGCGAAATCTGTAATATTTCCGTCAACCGCAACAAGATCTCCAATCGCATCTGCGTCAGCCGACCCCGCCGCAGCTGATCCACCTGCCAGCGAGACACCCCCGCCTGATCCGCCAGCGCCCGAAAACTCAAAACACCCGCAGACTGCATTAAATCACGCAGCTCACGGGTGTAATCAGGGTTGGATGGAGGGTTCATGGATAGAGGAGAACGAACAGATAAACAGGTAGGACAGGTGCATCTTACTACCTCACCTCCCTACCTGGACTTCCCATTGACCGAAAGGAAGGTGGGTTTAGGGGGTCGGTGATAGCAAGATAGATCGGTCAGCCGTAACCCACCCTACCCCCTTCGCCCTTTCCCTTATAGCCCTAGGGGCATGGCTACGCTAGCGCCTTTCGCCTTTATTGCAGCAAACTCCGCAACATCCAAGCCGTCTTCTCATGGATCTGCATCCGCTGGGTCAACAGATCCGCCGTCGGCTCATCGTTCGCCTCATCGACTGCCGGGAAGATTGACCGCGCCGTGCGTACAACCGATTCTTGCCCCTCCACCAGCAGCTTGATCATCTCTTCTGCCGTCGGTACACCTTTAGTTTCTGAGATAGAACTCAGCTCAGCATACTCAGCGTAGGTCCCCGGTGCCGGGAACCCCAGCGCCCGAATCCGCTCAGCCACCGCATCCACCGCCAGGGCCAGCTCGTTGTACTGCCCCTCAAACATCAGATGCAGCGTATTAAACATCGGCCCTGTCACATTCCAATGAAAATTATGGGTCTTGAGATAGAGCGTATAGGTATCCGCCAAGAGACGCGACAACCCCTCTGCAATATCCTTACGCTGTGCCTCTGCAATCCCGATATCAATCTGAGGAACTTGTACTGACATGGTTCACCTCGCTCAAAGAACTTTCAAATAGTAATAGAAGATCAGCCTTACAAAATGTCTTACGCAAGTCTTACGCAATGTGATGCCGCAATACCGATCGCGGCGCTTGCCGAACTCGGCACTTGATCGTCTCATAGCCGAGCCGACTACAGGCTTCATAGCGATGACAGCCTGAGAACCCGTAGTACTCACCCTCGACTTCTAAAATGTCGATCGGCTCTTGCAAGCCGATCTCCACGATGGAAGCCATCAGAGCTTTGACTTTATCGGGATCATTCCGTCGATACAGCGGTCGCCGAATCTGTCCGATGGGAATCTCTTTGATCTTTGCGATCTTTGCCATACACCCATGACTTAATTCAATACAATCGAATTAAACAACCAAAATCGAGTTGAACAGCCAAAGTCGAATTAAGCAACCGAGCTAGCGATCTGAACAATCCAAATAACTGAGTCTCTAAACAACCGATCTACAGGCTTACCTCAAATGCATACATAAATCATACTCATAACGACTTCGAGTTGCAACCCCTAAACTTAAAAATCTTGTTGTGATCGCATCTAGGTCACCATCGTTGGGTAAAATCAGTCAGTTTTTAGCACAGCTTCATCCCGATGGGTACTGTCTAGCCTCGATCTAGTGGACAGCAGGGCAAAAAAAGGGTGAATAAAATGCCTGGGGGAATATATAGAAATTAAGAAATTAAGATGGTCCCATGAGTTGATAGCCCCCTTAAACGTTATAACCATCATTGACTGCCGTTACGTAACCACTCCCTGTGATAGGCCCTTTGATCATTCAATCTCCGTTCAAAACCTTCAAACCGCTCCAGCCAATGTTGACCACCGGGCTGGCCATCTGCTTGGGGCTCAACTGGCTGAGTGAGGCCCGCGCCCAGACAGCCCTCAACCCCGAGATCAAAGTGGGTATCTTTCAACGGTTTGGCGAAGATGTCAAAAAGCAGCTGATTTTAGAGCCCCTGGCCGGAGATCAGCTCACGGTCAAGTTCAAAACCGACACAGAAGATCAAACCCTGACCACCAACAAGGTCATCCTAGAGATTGCCATGCAGCCCCTGCCGCAGACCATGCTGCAAGAATGGGTCGTACTCAGCAGCCACCGCAGCTTTGAATCTGCAGAGGATATGGCAAATCGCTGGAAAGCTTCGGGCATCGAGACCGAAGTGGCCCAGCCCAACAGCTGGCAAGTATGGGCTAAGCGCGATGTGTACAGCACGCCTCTACTGCGCCGTCTGCTCCTTAGCAATCTGCACGAAGCAGGCTATACCAAAGTTTTCGTCGATAGCAATGTGATCACCGAAGTGCCCAAGGTGGCCTTCGTCGCCAACGGCTTTCGCTATAACCGCGACGTGTTTAACATTGTCAGCGCCAATCGCCGCATTCAGATTAGCGAGAGCATCACTGACCATAATAATGGTGCTCAAAGGCGCACCCAGGGGCGCAAACAGCTCTACGCGGGCGACCTACGGATTCAGCCCAACGTTTACGGCACCTATACCGTCGTCAACCAGGTGCCCATCGAGCTTTACCTGCGTGGCGTGGTGCCCCATGAGATCGGCCCCTCGGCCCCCCGCACCGCTGCCGAAGCCCAAACCATTCTGGCTCGCACCTACGCCCTGCGTAACCTGCGCCGGTTTGCCATTGACGGCTACGAACTCTGTGCTGATACCCAGTGCCAGGTCTATCGCGGCCTGAGTGGCACCTCCCCGGCGGCGGATAGCGCGATCGCAAACACCCGTGGGCTTGTCGCCACCTATAACAACGAGCTTATCGACGCCCTCTATTCATCCACAACCGGGGGAGTCAGCGCCCGGTTTACCGACGTTTGGGAAGGGACCGATCGCCCCTATTTGAGACCCGTCATTGACTCCGTCCAGACCAATTGGGATCTCGCCCTGCGCCCCCTCTCCGACGACAATAACCTCCGCGCGTTTATCAGCCTTAAACAAGGCTTTAACGAAGACGACTGGCCCACCTTTCGCTGGGAGCGCTCCGGCACCCTCGAAGAAATCGCTGGCGGCGTGAAAGAATATCTCACTAACCGCCAAAGCCCCCTGGCTAACATGACTAAGGTTACTAACCTGAGCGTCACCGAGCGTTCAGAGACAGGGCGCGCCCAAAAGGTCCTGGTAGAAACCGACGCGGGCAACGTTGAACTGACAAAAAATGAAATCGTCAGCGCGCTGATCCCGCCCCGGAGTCTGCTTTTCTACATTGAGCCCATGTATAAAACCCCAGAGCCTTCACCCGGAGCCTCACCCCCCAACCCCGCATCAACCCCCACCGCATCTGCGCCTGGCACAGCTACCCCGCCTCCGGCCCAACCCATTCTCACCGGCTATAAGTTCGTTGGCGGCGGCTTTGGCCACGGGGTCGGCCTCAGCCAGACCGGGTCCTACCGCCTCGGCGAGTTTGGGTGGCCCCACAGTCGCATTTTGCAGTTTTACTACCCCGGCACCGAAATCGAGCCGCTCACCGATGACATCGTTTATTGGCGACCTGTCACCCGCGCCGCCCAATCAGGCAACTAGGCCCTTGTCAAACCGTAAAAAAATAGCGATGGAACCCACAAAAGGGTCCCATCGCTTTGCTGACTAACAAGTTTTAGTAACTTCAGTCAACCCAATCAGCTGAGCGGCTTAGTACAGCTCTTCTTCTTGGTGGGTCATGATGGTGCAATCAGAAGTA
>JBCCRZ010000529.1:0-4829 GCA_039200855.1 Cyanobacteria bacterium P01_D01_bin.44
GCACCGTCACAGCCCAGCACAGCGGGCAGACTGTCTACAAAAACACCCCGCCGACGGATTTTGGTATCAACTGGATTGACCCCAGCGGCCTTGAGACGCACCAGTATCTGGGTATCGGTCTGAAGGGTGGGCATTGCGATCGCATCCAACTGGAGCCCGCTGACATCCCCGACTGCTTTCATCACAACGGCTTTCATAGTAGACATAGCAAAAAAGTATGAAAAATCGAGTGTGTTCATTAGGATATCAAGACAGGCTCTAAAACCCTAAATCCAAAAAAAAGCAACCTTCGCCCGGATCAGACAGCCCACGCTAGTCTGTGAAGACACCGCAGCCTTGGGTCCGACACGGGGACGTCCATGGCCCATATTGGAAACTTGGCACAATAACTATGCATCAGCGCCCTTATTTATTCCACGGTTTGACCAACAGCCTGTGCTCAACCTGCCTCAATAAAGTAGAGGCCAAAATCACTTTTCAAGATGGCTGTGTTTATCTCCAAAAGCATTGTTTCATCCACGGTCCTGAGAAGGTATTGATCGCCGACGACATTGACTACTACCAACAATGCGAAGCCTATATCAAACCTGGAGAGCTACCGCTGCGGTTTAATACCCCGATCAAACACGGTTGCCCTTACGATTGCGGACTGTGCCCAGACCACGAGCAACATAGCTGCCTGAGCCTGATTGAGCTGACCGATCGCTGTAATTTGTCGTGCCCGATCTGCTACGCAGACTCAGGGGCGAGTCGAGCATCTGCCCCCCCTCAGCGACACCGCAGCCTTGCGCAAATCGAGTCCATGATCGATGCCGTGGTCGCTAATGAGGGGGAGCCCCAAGTGGTGCAACTCAGCGGCGGTGAGCCTACCATTCACCCAAATTTTTTTGAGGTGTTGGCACTGACCAAGCGCAAACCGATTAAACACTTGATGATCAACACCAACGGCGTGCGCATTGCCCAAGATCGCACCTTTGCCGAACAGCTCAGTACCTATAAACCTGGGATTGAGATTTATTTACAATTTGACAGCTTTGCAGCGGCGGCATTACAAAACCTGCGCGGCGAGGATTTGAGAGCCGTTAGGGAGAGCGCGATCGCAACCCTCAACGACTTGAATCTCTCCACCACCCTGGTGGTCACCGTCAAAAAAGGACTCAATGACGGCGAGATTGGCAAGATTATCGACTACGCCCTCCAGCAACGCTGCGTGCGCGGGGTCACTTTTCAACCGATTCAGGCGGCGGGGCGGCTAGCCGGGTTTAACCCCGCCACCGATCGCTACACCCTCAGCGAAGTGCGCCGGGCGATTTTAGATCAGAGCCCCCACTTTCAACCCGAAGACCTGCTGCCAGTCCCCTGCCATCCCGATTGTTTATCAATGGCCTATGCCCTCAAAGTCAAGGATAAAGTCATCCCCTTGACAGGCCTGCTGGACCCCAAGAGTTTTGTCGAGGCGGTGCCCAACAGCGTCCTCTATGAACAAGACGACGCCCTTAAGCAAAAGATTTTTGAGCTGTTCTCAACCCGCCACTCTCCCCGCTCAGCCACGACTTCTCTAAAGCAGCTCCTCTGTTGTCTGCCCCTCATCCCGGTGCCCGATAACCTCACCTATGAGAATATTTTTCGGGTAATGATTGTGCAGTTTCTCGACCCTTACAACTTTGATGTGCGCTCGGTAAAACGCTCGTGCATCCACATTGTGCATCCCGACGGGCGGTTGATTCCCTTTGATACTTACAACATCTTTTATCGAGAGGGAGCCCAGGGGTATAACTTGATTCAAAAGCTACAAGCTGTGGAGGGTAAAAATTTAGAACTCTCTCGATTACAGTAAACTCGCATCAAAAGCCAGGACATGATTTCATGCCAGAAACGCTCAAAATTATTCTCGGTACACTCATCACCTTTGGTCTCCATGCTGTCTTTTGGACATTCGCGGCCTTAATGATGAGCGCCTTGCCTTATAACGCAACAACCAGCACCCTCAGCAACACAGTCTTTTGGAGTATGCTGACCATCGGCCTTTCGCAGCTGATTTATATGGTGCCGCTGATTCTGTGGTTTCGCAAAACCAGATCCTATGGCTGGATGAAAGGATTCATCGTGGGGACCGTGATCACAGCCTTGATCAACGGGGGTTGTTGGCTACTATTTAGCAGTAGCCTGTAAGCAACTTCGCAAGCCCTCCTTCCAGCCTTTGACCCTGTATTTTGAGTAGACTATGCCAGACACGCTTATTGTTGCGATCGCAGCCAGCGTCACCCTCTTTATCAATCTGGTGATTTGGCTATTTTGTTTTTTTACTCTGCTCTCTTTGCTAGGGCTGCTAAGTTTTACCCTGATCGACAAAGGCCTAGTCACGTTTTTGTTTTTCCCAGGGCTGTGTCAATTGATATACGTCATTCCAATTTGGTTAGTTTTAGCCCTTAAGCGCCGGTTTACGATAATCAAGGGCAGCGCCCTAGGCGCTGCGTTAACCGCACTTCTCAACGGGAGCTATTGGATTTTTTTGAATGCCTCTTAAACCTAAACCACGTCCAGACCTGTCGCTTGTCCTACGGGAAAAACTCAAGTTTTCAAACTGGATATGGTTTAGGGGATGAGGTTAAAGAAATGGACTTGCACCGGCTAACAGCCACCAAGGGGTTGTGTGTCTCTCGTCGCTCTAGTTGAGAGCTGTTCACCTTGATGGTTATCCCCACAATAGCAAGCTGATTTAGATTCCCCTATTCGGTTGTTCCCCCCTGAGGTCGGGAGATTTCCGCACTCTGCTATGCACTACCCTCTACTCACTACCCTCTACCCTCTACTCACTACCCTCTACCTTCTACTCTCCCCATATGTAATCTTCTGTAAACGAAATGTCTAAGAACGGGGATTGGCAGTAGAGAATAGCCCTACAGGCCGCCAGTCTTTAAAGGCATTGCAATGCAACTTTTCAGCCCAAAAGTTTCTCAACAAGACGATACCCAAAAGCGCATTCTAAAAGCCGCGCAGCGCCTATTTGCACGGCAAGGCTATGGCGGCACCACCACCCGAGACTTGGCCCAGGCCGCTGGGGTTGCCGAGGGCACCCTATTTCGCCATTTTGAAAACAAGAAAGCCATCCTCATCGAAGTTGCCACCCAGGGATGGGTCGAGCTGCTCACCGATCTCCTGACCGAGCTGAGTGAAATGGCCAGCTATAAAGCCGTTGCCCAGGTGATGCGCCGTCGTATGCTCAACTTGGCTGCCAATACCGATATGCTGCGGGTGTGCTTCATGGAAGC
The DNA here is from genome assembly GCA_039200855.1 of Cyanobacteria bacterium P01_D01_bin.44. Lineage (GTDB taxonomy): Bacteria > Cyanobacteriota > Cyanobacteriia > Phormidesmidales > Phormidesmidaceae > SIO4C1. The sequence continues at coordinate 3,273 of JBCCRZ010000529.1, forward strand.
CCAGTTTCACCCCGAGCTGCGGGAGCGGATTCAGACAGAAGTCATTCTAAAGATGACCGACGTGGCAGAGGCCTTTTTTGAAACCGCCATGGAACGTGGCACGTATCGAAAAATGAACCCACGGGTGGTGGCCCGTATTTTTCTAGGCATGTTTACCGTCGCAGGGTTTAGCCAAACCACCCTGGCCGACGAAGCCAACTCCCCCCAAGATATGAAAGAGCTAGCAGAAACCCTGGCCGATATTTTTCTGAATGGGGTCTTAGTCAAAGAAGCTTAAATAACGCCCCTCACCCAACACGACAACTAAACACTTCAGGGCTTAACGCCCCAAAAAAAACCTCCGGCTGACGCCGGAGGCTCACACCATATAGACATATAGAAGTCACCCAGAAGGATAATTTCTACCTTTGTCATCAATGAATTCTCAAGTACTAACTTACAGAACACTTGTGAATAACTTGTGAAGGCATAGAAATAGTCATAGGGCAATGCCCACGGCGCGATTGCTATTAAGTACCCAAAAAAAAACCTCCGGCTGGCACCGGAGGCTCACACCATATAGACATAATAGAAATCACCCAGATGGGAGGTTTTCTACGTTCGTCATCAATGAATTCTCAAGTACTAACCTACAGAGCACTTGTGAATAACTTGTGAATAAATAGAAAGTTTTGTCATGATTTCCTGACAACCCATCAACTTCCCTTGATGGGTTGCAGCTCATCCAGGTTATCAGGGCTCACCTGGTAAGCGGCCCCAAACCCCAGCACAAAGCGCCCTGAGCACGGAGCTAGTTGAAAAATTTCAAAATCGGCCAGGCCTTTGAGCATACCAATAATGTCGCCAAACCGGGTTTCAAATTGGGATGCGATCGCATCCCACCGCGCACTCTCCCGCTCTAGCACCGCTGCCTCGCACTGGTAAGTCAGCCGCCGCCTCGCAAAGCTCTGCTCCGTTTTTGACTCATCCTCAATAAACAGCACACTGGCCTCCCCCGAACGTTTCAAATTGCCCGTATGAGCCGCCAGACCACTGACATAGATATAGATCTGCTTGTCTGAGTCGATCACAAACGGCGCATAGCTAGCATGGGGAGCCCCATCAGCGCCAACCGTGCTCAAAACAAGGGTTTGAAATTGTGCAGGGAATGCCTGGTAAGCAGCGACTATTTTTTCGAAGGCCATGGTTGGGTCAGGGCGAAGGGGAAAGGGCGAAGGGCGAATTTAAGGAGACCTTAGCCCCTACCCATACTAAACCTCTCACCCTGACCCGTTCGCCCTGACCCGTTCGCCGTTCGCCTTTCCCTACCCCCTCACACTCCACTTCTCCGCCTGGATCACCTGCAAACTCCCGCCGGCGTAGAGTTCTGACTTTTTGACGGTCAATCCGGCGGAGCGCAGCTTCTGGGGTAGGTTGGCTTTCAAGAGCTGCCAGGCGGTTTCGGTCTCAAAGAGCCAGAGAAACATCGCTAACCCCGGCCAAAACAGCCAGTTTCGAGGGCGATGAAAATCAACCATCAGAAAATAGCCGCCGGGTTTGAGCACGCGGCCCACCTCA
>JBCCRZ010000530.1:0-4821 GCA_039200855.1 Cyanobacteria bacterium P01_D01_bin.44
GCGGTCATGCCTTCCTCAGTGGTCATGTCATAACCTGCCTGCATCCCCTGCATCATGAAATTTTTGGCGATGCCGCCTCGGGTTGGGTCAAACATCCAGTCGCCAAATTTATCTTGGATAGACAGCAGGTATTTTGCGATCTCACCCGCACTCCGCAGCTTATAGTCCTGTTTCAAAAAGGTCCAAAAGGCGACCAGCTCAGGAATGGCATCGTCGGTTTCGCTGGGGTCAAGCAGAGTAAGCTTGCGGGGCAAAATATACTCCATCACCTGCTGGGCATCGCCTTTGGTCATTGTGGGCAGGGTCATCTCGCCATAGAGATAGGCCATCTCGATGAAGGTGCCAATCCAGTTGCCACCCTCGGGATAGGTTTTGATATAGGTCTGTCCTGTTGCTGATGCCACAAACTGATCGATTAAGTCTCCGATGTAGTCCTCTAAAAGAGGTTCGGCATCGTCGTAGGAAAGGGTGTCTAACAGGCGGATATTGAAGGTCATGGGGGGTATTTTTTGAGGCTGGGAAGGTCTGGTTGGGGCAGGAGTCAGGAGTTAGGCGTCAGGAGTTAGGCGCTTTCTCTAAAGGGTATCGGGAAGTTAGCCAGACCTCAACTCCTAACGGTAGAGGCGTTAGGATACACAGGTCCTCGGCTTTCATCTAGCTTTTACTTTACATGGCTATTTTGATTTCGGCGGTGCTGCCGATTGCACTGGTGGCAATGGTGGGGGTGTATGTCGGACGCAGTTTTGAGCTGGATCTAAAGACGCTGGCGCGGCTGAATATCTATGCCCTACTGCCAGCGCTGGTGCTGACCAGCCTGGCGGAGACGACGCTGGCGTTGGGGAGTGCGATCGCACTCGTCACCGCTTTCCTGATCAACACCGCCTTGCTATACCTATTGTCCATTGGCCTGGGTCGCAGCCTCCAATTCTCTCCCGATGAGCAAAAGAGTCTGATCGCCACAACGTTGTTTGCCAATGTCGGCAATATGGGCCTACCTTTTGTGTTGTTCTCTCTGGGAGAAGCTGGCCTGGAACGAGCAGTTGTCTATCTGGTTGGGTCGAGCCTGATGATCGCCAGTGTGTTCCCGATTGTGCTAAAAGGAGCAGGCGTTCGGGCTGGGATGATTTTTACCCTACGGCTGCCGGTCTTTTGGGCCACCCTGGCGGGACTGGCTCTGCGAGCAAGCGGGGGAACCCTACCTCTAACGGTTGACCGAGGGATGACCCTGTTGGCGGGTGGGGCGATTCCGATTGCACTGTTGACGCTCGGGATACAGCTGTCGAAAACTCAGTTTGTGTTTGGACGCTATGAGCTGTTTGGGGCTGGGCTCAGGCTGGTGGTGTCGCCGATGCTTGCCTGGGGCATTGGACGACTGTTGGGTTTGGATGGCTTAGACTTACAGGTGCTGACGCTACAGGCAGCGATGCCGGTGGCGGTTAATTCCCTCATCTGGGTAACCGAGTTGGGAGGCGATACCGTTCGTGTAGCCAGGACTATTGTGCTGTCTACCCTGCTGAGTTTCTTGACCCTGCCAGCGGTGCTGTGGCTCAGCGCACTTTGAAGATTTTTGGCGGCAAGTTCTATGCATTTTCGAGGAACCCTGGAGACCCTTGCTTTCAGACTAGAACCCGGTGCAGACATATACCAGGCGCTGAGAACCCTGGTCACACAAGAGAATATCGGTGCCGCTGTTGTTCTTAGTGCGGTTGGTAGTTTAGCAAAAACGCGGCTGAGATTTGCAGATCAAGAAACGCCTACAGACTTGGCAGGCAAGCATGAAATTCTCACCCTGTCTGGCACCCTTGGGGAAGCAGGCATTCATTTACATATGGCGGTTGCCAACGCCCAAGGCGAGTGTCGCGGCGGACATGTTGTCGAAGGTTGTCAGATTTATACGACCCTTGAGTGCGTAATTGCGATAATCCCCGCGATCAGATTTGACCGGGTCTTTGACCCCGCCACTGGCTACAAAGAATTAGCGATTGTTTCACCTAATCACTAGTCAAAAACTTGAGATAGTCCTGACTCATTTCTTGAACAGCGGCCTCATAAAATTTTTGACCATGCTGGGGGGTGGCCAAGTCTGGGTTAGAGCCCATGCGCCCGTCTGGGTAAAACCGGCGAAACTCGGCAGCGCTGTAAATGGGCCAACCCGATGGGGCGACCTGGGGCTCGAGGGGAGCCTGCTTAATCGCTTCGGGGTAAACAAACTGGGTGAGGGCGACTTCGCTGGGGGTGGCATGGGAGCCCTCCTGGTCGCCGTAGAGGTCTTTGGCCAGCTGATAGACCGAGCGGCACATAAACCAGTTGGCGATTTTGCAGTGGACCTGGTCGGCACCGGGCAGGTTCAGATCGGCTAAGGCCGCATAGGTTTCTGAAAAGGCGGCTTTGAGGGTGGCGATATTGCCGCCGTGGCCGTTGACAAAGTAAAACCGGGTAAACCCAGCCCGCGCTAAGGGTTTTACATAATCTTGAATTACTGAAATTAACGTGCTGGGTCGCAGGCTGATGCTGCCGGGGAAGGCAGTGTGGTGCAGGGCCATGCCAACGTTGAGGGTGGGGCCAACCAGGGCGTCAACCTCATCGCCGACGCCTTTAGCGATGGTTTCAGCACAAATCGCATCGGTACCAATCAGGCCAGTGGGGCCGTGCTGCTCGGTGGAGCCGATCGGGAAAATGATGCCCTGCGATCGCACTAGATAGTCCGCCACCTCGGGCCAGGTACAAAGCTGTAGTTGCATAGTTGCCTCCTGAGTAATAGTAGGCCCAAGCCCATTTTTAGAATAAGTTTAAGGAGATGCTTAAAAAGTTAAGCTATAACACTACAGGTTATACGACGTAAGCTAAACTACCTTTAGGCTTGAATTCTGATTGGGTTCTAAGGGCGGCCTTGAATACCTTGATTGAACTGCAAACGTCTTATTTGACTAGGGAAATCAGCGCTCATGTTGCACCGCAAGATCTACCAACTTTCTTGTGATGGTCGCGAGGTTTGGATCTTTTTAAGAGACCAGCAACGCTGGATCGAGCGAGCCCGGATTCTCGGTATTGAGGGCGATTTGGTCACACTGCGCTACGAGACAGAAGAAGAAGAAGAACTCTGCTCCTGGGAGGAAATGGTGCGACTTGAGAGCATCGGTTCGGTTATGCAAAAGCTAGCCACCGTGCCCAAAGGCGATGCCGAAATCCTGGTGTCAGAAGACTGCCCCCCCACTGAGCAGCTGCAAGATCAGCCGTCTGAGCCAAATCCTGATACTTAGGTGTGGCTGAACGAGTATTTTGAGTCCTAGATTTTGAGATTTAAGTTATTCGATCTGGGATATCCCTTCTATTTCTGAATATTTCAGCCTTACAAACTCAAAACTAAGAACTCAAAACTTTTCAATTAGGCGTGCATCAGCTCCCGAAATTCATAAAACACGACGCCTGAATGGGGATCGTTAGCCGTATCTACGTAGCCTAACTTCACCATCTCCTTGAGCTGCTTTTCGACGGTTTGAAAGTCTTCGCCCGTGGCAATGACGCTCTGGGTGACGGTAATGCGTCCGCCATTGGCCTGGGCCAGCTTGAGCAACTGCATCATCAGCGAGTCGCGGGGTTTCTCGACGACGGTGGGCACGGCCTGATAGTTAAACATATCCCACTTGCCGAAAAGTCGACGGGTGCGGGTCTCGGCCATCTCAGGGATTAAAAGCAGATCAATAAACTGCCCCAAACCAAACACACCAAAGGTGCAAAGCCAGAAGAGACCGGAGCCAATCTTGCCGTTATAGAAACGATGGAGCCCAAAGACGCCAAATAAGCAGCCTAGCCAGAGCAGGTAGCTGGTGGTTTTGCGATCGCGGAGATGATCCTGGTAACGAACCAGAGGGTCAGCAGATTTCATAGCTGTCTTGTACAGAAGGCCTCACCTTCTACACTACAAACTGATTTTGATTTTGACAGCACTAAATGTGCGGTTGTTAGGAAAAAGTTAAAGCAGCATCGAGACGGGGCGCGGGGACGCGGGGACGCGGGGATGGGGAGGGTGGAGGAGATAGGGAAGGGGTTGAACCGCTGACAGGATCATCAGCCTATTCATTGCGTCTTTCCGCCTCCCTCATCTTCCCCATCTTCCTCACCTCTTGTCGCCTCCTATGCGTTTGCTGCCTCTCCTATTCTGCCAACTCCCGCTCTACCGGCTTCGCCCCCAGACGCTCCAACAGCTCGGCAGCTTCCTCCGGGGTCATATCCAGACGGTCTTCGCTATGCTGCCAAAAGCGGTCCCACCAATCGTCGGGCTGGGTGTGGTCTCCGGCGTAGTCGGTGGGGCGTCCCTGGCGGCCGTCAAGGACCAGGCTGCCCACGTAGTCGGCATCGTCATAAACCCGTTCAATCTGGGTATGGATTTCTGCCATGTCGGTTTCAGAGACAACGCCGTTGCTGGTGGCTTTGTAAAACTGCACGGTGACGCGAATCGGGAAATCGGGATCGCGCTCAATGGCAAGATTGTCAATTTCGGTAAAAGGGCCTTCAACTTCGCCGTGGCCGATCACGGCGGTTTCTACATTGCTGCGAGCAGCGATAGGTGCAGCCTGCAGCATCATGCCATCGGCTTCTGCTTCCATCATCGGAGCAGCTGGGTAGAAGGGCTGCTTTTGCTTGAGGGGTACCTGGATCAGCATCACCATATTGAGCCCGGCTTCTTCGCTGACTTCATTATCCTCAGACGCACTGTCCTCAGACGTATTGGATTCACCATTACCGGCAGACTGGTCTGCTTGAAAATCGCTGAGACGTTGGCCGGTCAGGCTGGTCCGTTCGCCGTTTTGGTTAAAGAAA
>JBCCRZ010000531.1:0-4816 GCA_039200855.1 Cyanobacteria bacterium P01_D01_bin.44
GTCTCCCAGTTGCCCGTAGTGCCGAGCAGCTTTTTGCCAGGTTGCCAATGCTTCCTCAGCCTGTCCCATGGCGAGTTGCAAGCCGCCGTAGGTGTTTAAGACCTGAGCCAAGACCTGCTGTCCGCGCTCATCTAAATCATGGCGATTTTGCAACAGTCGTAAGCTTTGTTGACCTGCACGTTTAGCACTCTCCCAGTTGCCCAATTCCTGGTAAGACAGCGATAGGTAGCTAAGACTTAACGCCTGATCGACCTGATCGGACTGAGCTTCATAGAGCTGGGCGGCTGACTGCCAATGCTGTGAGGCTACCGTGAGTTGCCCCGCATGATGCGCAATTTTGCCCTCAGATAGCAGCGTTGCTGCCGATGTATTTGAGATGATACCGTCGGTTGGTTCTGAGGCGATGCCAGGGGCTGTCACCATCACTAGCAAACAGGTGGTCAGGGCAATCCCGGCGGTGACGGAAAGTCGTTTTGCGAGTCTCCAGAGTTGATGAATACCAATGTTTCGCCTCGTGATCTTTCCCATGATTTACCCCCTTAAGCAATGGTGCTGATGATTGGCAACCTGTTGACCTGAAGGCCGTGCCAAAAAGCTCACCTTGCCGTCTGCACTCATGGTGACGCCTTGCGCTTCGATAATGGGCTCCGGCAGGGCTGTTGTTGTTTCATACGAGGGGGGCTCATGGGCAGGAACATCTAGGGCATTCTCTTGGGCAATGGTGTCTGCCAAACGCAAATCTTGCCACAGACTGTTGCCACGGAGTGTTTGACTTGCGTCTTCAGGCACGCCCCCTCGCCCCGAAGCGACAAAGTCATTATCAGCCCCTGCACTGCAAGCCGCTGCTACTTGGTCGCGGGAGGCGACGGTTTCAGAGAGGGTTGTAATCCCTTGGGCTGGGTCAATTTCAGGTGAGGTCAGCTCTACGGTACCGCTAAATTGCGGCCCCAATGCAGAAGACGCCGTGATATCACTCTCGGAGGTTAGCTGCTCGCGAAATTGAGTGCCGATGATGGTCGCTGCAGCGACCATCACGCGTCCACCAAAGTTGTCGACGGCATTGGCTGTTATGTCGCTATTATCTAAAGCAATTAGTGTTCCAGCGTCAATGCTGATGTTGCCGCCAGTAGCACTCCCTTGGGCATTGGCATTGATGCTGCTGCTACCACGTAGCACCAGGGCATCTGCCTGCAAGGTGATATTTGCCCCGCCGCTATCAATTGCATCGTGATTTGTCTCTGAATTGAGCTGTGATTGGTCGTCTAAAATGATGGTCTGGGCGATGATATCAATATTCCCCCCGGGGCCGGTGCCCGCTGCCAGCGCAGGATTATCACTGCTGGGGAAATTTCCCACACTGATGGTCGCCCCTTCTCTCAGGCTTAACTCTGGCGTGTTGACAATGACATTACCCGCATTGCCGCCAGGAATGACATTACCCGCATTGTCTGTGACAGGGGGGGCATCTGAAACACTTAACGCACTGCTAAACAGTCCGCTGCGTCCCAGTTCACTCTCTCCTGAGAGTTCAATAGACTCGGTAGCATTTACCCTGACAGTCCCAGCATTGCCTGTGCCGAGGGTGCCAGTGGCAATTTGACCGCCATCGGTAATTTGCAATCGGCGAGTATGGATGGTCAGGTTGTTGCCATTACCAGAACCACGACCTAGACCTTGGGCCGAGGCTTGAATGCTGCTGGGTCCGCCTGGGTTACCACCGCTAATGTCAATCGTGTCAGCGGTGACGCTGAGTTGGCCTGCATTCCCGACAGCAAAACTGGTGGAGGCAATCTGGGCACCCGCTTGTAGGCTGAGGCTGTTGGTTTCAACGGAGAGTTGTCCCGCATCCCCTGAGGCTGGTTGAGGGACTGCGATAAAGGGGGCCAGGGCCACCAGCTCTAGGCCGTCGGCGATTAGCTGGGTAGCCTCAGCCCCGTAGATTGGGAAAACCGGGGCAACTGCAGTTAAGAAACCACTGGGGCCAGAGGGTAAGCCGCCAATCAGCTCAATCTGCTCGGCCCGCACGGTTAAATCGCCCCCCGGTCCACTGCCAAAAGTGGCTACGGTAGCTTGGGCACCGTCGTTGAATGTGATCTTGCTTGCCTCTATTAAAACGGAGCCCCCCATCCCAGATTGCCCAGTAGCCACATCTGCATAAAGGCCGCTGGGGAGAGAAATGTTAGGGGGGAGCCCGGTAGGGGCAGTGGGGGGAGCCATAGCCGATTGACCTGATGCGATTAGCGTATCGGCTGCCACGCGCAAAAGTCCGCCAGAGCCATTACCAGTGGTTTCAAGGACCAGGGCAGAGCCGTCGTAGAGGCTGACAGTCTGTCCCTGTATGTGAATATCACCACTACTTGGGCCACTGGCATCTACCGAGGCAGCATTGGTCAACGTGATATCCCCCAAGGTATCTATGCTTTCGTAGTTGAGCTGCCAGCCGTGATTGGCTGGTGACCAGGTAACTTGCCCATCGCCGCTAATGCTGCCTAATTCAACGCGCCCTCCTAAGGCGGTCAGGTTACCGCCCATCAGCGATAGGTCGCCTCCTACCAGGGCCAGAGTCTCACCCTCAGGGACGGCTAGACCAGCATTACGGGTACTCCGATTGATAGAGAAGTTGGGGTTAAAATACAGCCCACTGCCTGAGCCATTGACTTGAATGCTGCCAGGGGTCGCCCCCAACTGCAAACCGATGGGGGCGCTGACAGTGAGAAGCCTAGGGGCTGCCGACAGATCGTTGGTTTGCCATACAACGTTGTTATCCCAAAAAATGCTCTCTGCTGTGCTAGCCATAAATGAGCCGCCAATATCCAGGCTAGCCCCCGGACCAAACACGATACCGGATGGGTTAATCAAATATAAGTTAGCCGTCCCCGGATTGGTAAGGTCGCCTGTCAAGCCCGTCTGAATCATGCCATCCACCGTGGATATCTGCCCGCCGGTGACTCGGGTAATAATGTTGGCGATGTCGGGGGCTACCTGAAAGAGCGCTGTGCTGCCACTGGTTGGAGAAAACTCTGAAAAACTGTGGAATAAATTACCCCCTGACGCCGTTCCACCCGTCACTGTGCAGGTACCTACAATACACAGGCTATTTGGGCAGGCGTTGACAAGGGTGCCAACACTACTGTCACTGGCGATCTGCGCCTGTGATGAGGTTGGGTAGGTGACTGCCAACCCTAGCAGGATCGTCCCTAACCCTCGTTGAATTTGCCTGATCAGGTTTGGCTGACAGCGGGTCATCATCTTGTAAAAATACCTAAGGTTGGGAAAGCAGGTGGTGGAGCCACTCAGCCTGTGCCTACAGGCTAGTCATCAGCAATAGGACTCTTTTTAAATGCCCAGTTTTGTTGACTTGTAAACAAGGGATAAGCTCAGCGAGCAATCTGCACACACTTCCTTTTGCCTATTCACAATGGTTTGTGAAATTATGGAGGCTTTTCTAGGTGGGCCAGAGGGCACTCCGGATAACTGCTTAGGTATGTTCACGGATAAATGCGTAGGTGCTAATACTCAACGAGCCATCAAGATTCTTGGGATCTGTGAGGGTGCGATCGCAACCCAGCTTTTCAGACCACTTTTCACCCAAGCTTCAAATTTGCCTGTGCCTACTCATTCAATTTTGATGAAAACTCTGTTGGATTCCGTGGAATCGACAAAGCAACCAACCCCCTTGTCCAGGGTAAATCTACCGATTTCAACAACAACCTGAAATAAGAGAATACGCACAGATACCTCACACTTCATGTCCAAAGACCGTTAAAACTATGGTTCAGTTCAACTTCACTTACGATCCTGGTGTCTCGTTAGAGCAAAGAGTTGGTTTTGAACTGGCCGCTGCGATCTGGTCAACCTATCTGACCGATGATGTCACAATTAACTTACAGATTAGTGCCGTCACCAACCTGGACAATGGCCAAGCTGTCGGCGGAGCCATCCCTATCTTCCATGAGCAAAACTATGGCGTCTTCCAAGCGTATGTCGCCCAGGATGGCACCTCCGAGGAAGACAGCCAGGCGAACCAGATCTTGCAGGATGGCAACACCGTCGATGTGGTGATCGATGGAGACGTGATCGACGGCAATACCGAAATTATGTTGACCTCAGCTCAGGCTAAGGCCCTGGGGATGACTGATGCATTGGTGCTGGAGGATGGCAGTACCTGGGACCGCAACCTGATTGACCCTAACGCCCTTGATGGCTACATCTTAATCAACAACAGCTATGACTGGTCCTACGACTTTACCCGAGAGAGTAACGCTCCGACAGGCACTCTTGACTTTCTCACCATGGCCCTCCACGAAATCGGTCATGCCCTTGGGTTTGTGAGTGGCCTTGATGGTCTTTTAGACATCTTTAAACTGCATTCTGGTGAGACCCGAGTAGACGGCTTCACCGCCCTGGATATGTTTCGCCACACCTTTGACAGTCAAGCCATTGATAACCCTGACGGCAATGTTGCAGACCTGACCCTGGGGGCCAATGCTCATTTTTCCTTAGATGGCGAGACCGCCTTAGCCACCTTCTCAACGGGGCAAGACACAACAGCGGGCGGAGATGGTTACCAAGCCAGCCACTGGGAGCGATTTCAACAGGCGGTGGGGATTATGGACCCCACCCTCGGTTACCAGGAACGTACGGATATCTCCTACCTGGACCTACAGGCTTTTGATGCTCTCGGGTGGGATATCAACTACGCTGCCCTTGGGCAGGGGTTAGATTTCCAAACCCTCTATGAGCAGGCATTGGACGCCGTAGCAGCTGATTTTGGCATTGGTGTGGCTGAGGTAGAGACGGCTCTGGCCAATGGTCA
>JBCCRZ010000532.1:0-4802 GCA_039200855.1 Cyanobacteria bacterium P01_D01_bin.44
ACGTCGCAAACTCAATCAGCACTTGATTGAGCGCTTTATTGATAACTTAGATTTGGACCCAGTTGTGATTAAATCTCACCCAAATTACCCAAAGCTTTGTGACTATGGGGCTATTCTCTCCTAATTCTGACCGGAGTATTGAGTATGCTAAAAGTGCTTTGAACTTTATTTTTAGCTCGTTTCAGTATATTTGTGATTTTTCTTTTTATGTCATTCATTAATGACCTTCTTCAAGTCAAAAAATAGTCGCTGCTATTTATAACTTGCTTCCAACCCAGACGACCTTGCCCATCATGCTAAGACCGTTAGGCCTATCTGACAACTCAATCGAAAAAGTCTCATAGGCAGGATTGTCACTGAGTACCTGGAGCGTATTCTCTACCCAATATTGCAATCGCTTGATCAGCAACCGATCGCCCAATTTCAGCAGGTAAACACCGTGGTCAATGACGTCTAAGTCTCGAACATTGGTGTCTACCAAGATCAAATCACCGACATTTAGTGTTGGCTCCATACTCTCGTCTTTGACCTGAGTCAGGAGCAGGTTCTCAAACGAAGTTGGAAACTGGGCCTTGAGCCAATCGGCCTCAAAAGCCAGGGTTTCCTTGTAGATATATTTCTGAGCGAGGATATCCGTTGAGTTTTCAGAAGCGGTCTGCCCAGCGGCTAACCACTCCAGACTGACATCAGCGGCACGGGCGATCGCAAGTAGCACTGGTCGTGTCGGCTCACTATTCCCATTGAGATACTGACGCAGCACCGTATCCGAGAAACCGCACTCCCGCGCAAAGCTGCGGATGCTTTTATCCCCCACCACTTTTTTCAACCGGCTCGGAAAATCATCGGGCTCATCAACATTCGGCTGCATCTCTTCGGGTAACGGATCGCTCATCAGTAATTTGCTACTTATATTTCTTATGATGAAACTTATAAGGCTTGACACGCAAGTTATAAGTTGTTAGCCTCATCGATATGTTGATGTAGCTACGTAGATCTTATGCATGTAGAAGACATTAAAGCAGCTTTGCGAAAGCAAGGCTGGACTTTAGCAAGCATTGCTAAGGAGTTGGGGATTGGCCCCTCGGCTGTCTCCCATGCCCTGACCAGACAACGCTCTCGTCGGATTGAGCGCTTGATCGCGAGCAAGCTTGGACTCGCTCCGCGTGAGATATGGCCCCAACGATATAAAGGAGGTAAAGCCCATGGGCGAATTTGTCAGCAAGCAGGAGGCCTTACAGTACCTCAAACTCAGCAGTACCACCCTGAAAAAGTACCGCTTGAAAGGGTTGCTGGTTGAAGGTATCCACTGGGTTCGCATTAACAGTCGCTGCATTCGCTACAACCAGGAACTGATCAAAGACTGGGTACAAAATCGTCACGATCCGGCAGCCCATCAACGCGCCATCGAGGTTTATCAAGCCGGTTTACTCAGCAATCAAATCAAGTCATCTAGAGTGACTGTAAAATCGCGCTCCAAGACCGCAGTCCAGCACCATTGACAACTGCACATTTCATCACGTTGTTGATGGCTTCATCGAGTTATATCCAGAATTAAACACTCAACAAAAAACACCCAACCGATTACCAGTTAGGGTGTCTGATCGTGAACTTTAGTTTTTCGAGCTGGGTTAATTCGCTTGTCTGGTTGGTTTTAGCAGAACCGACCAGGCCATTAACCTGCTACTAAATTTGTGTTCTTCAACTATAGCAAACTGCCTCAAAATGTCCACAAAAATAGGACCCCCTTTGACATAAATTGAACCCAGTAGCAGGTTCAAAGGGATGGCCCAGCTCCCAACCCATCAGGAGCTGACCATGACACAGTACCAATATTCAGGCCGATCGCACCCCTGCCCGATTTGCGATCGCACCAAAGATCAAGACTGCCGCTGGAATGAGGAGGTGGTCTTCTGCCACACCCACATTGACCAGGACGCGCAGGTAGCTGGCTATGTCTATCGGGGTGCAACCGCCGATGGCCTGTGGGGGCAATACTTCGCAGCGGCTGCTGAGCCCGCCAAGCCGGTTCGGCCCCGCCGCAAACAGGATTATTTTTACGCCAGCCGGGACGGTCAACCGCTGGTGAAGGTGACCCGAGTAGATCAGGGTAATGGCTCTAAGTATTTTGTGCAGCAGCGCTGGGACGGTCAACGGTGGATCAAGGGGCTCACCCCAGAGGTGAAGCAGCAGGTGCCGATTTATCGCTATCGGGAAGTGCAGGGTGCGATCGCGGCTGGGCAGCCCATCTGGATGGTGGAGGGGGAAGGTTGCGCCGATGCGCTCTGGCAGCTGGGGATTCCGGCGACGACGACTCTGGGCGGGTCTAAAAAATATCGCAGCTATGGGAACTATAACGCGGATCTGAAGGACGCTCATCTGGTGCTGTGCCCCGATCAGGATCAGGTGGGGCTGGCCCACATGGCGGAGATCTATGAGGGCTTTCCCCAGGCGCAGTGGTGCTATGTCTACCCGGATAGCTGGCGCTGGCAGAATTTACCCAAGCATGGCGGACTGGACATTGCTGATTGGATTGCGGATGGGGCAACGGCGGAGCAGATTCGGTCAGCGATAGGGGCGCGACGAGAACTAACTCCTGACCCACCAGGGACAAACCAATCATTGGATGTGCCAGCGTTGCAGGCCCAGATTCGAGACTATCTGGCCCAGGCTCCCTCGGAGATGGAGTTGTCGGGGCAGGTGGTGCAGTGGCATCGGGAGGTGGGGCTCTCGGCCAGGGATCTGTGGAGTTTGATTAAGCCGATCCAGGCGGAGCTGGAGCAAACCGAAGAAAGAGATGATCGCATCGCTGAGATCAGTCAGCTGCTGAAGATTGGCGATTACGAGTTACAGCTCAACGACTATCTCCACCCCGGCCTGGCGGAACCGCTGACCAGCATTGCCAACTGGATTGGGGCCACCCCAGCGGCTATGCTGGTGACCCTGCTGCCGGTGGCGGCATCTCTGCTGCAGATAGGGACGGAGTTGGAAATTGATGCGGGGATGGGCTTCTATGTGCCACCGATTCTGTTTACGGGGCTGGTGGCTCCCTCGGGCAGTAAGAAGAGTCCCATCCAGCGGCAGATTCTGAAGCCCTTATCGCGATTGCAGGAAGAGGCGGATCAGGACTATGACTGGGCGGTTTCAGAGTATGAGGTGGACCTGCGGGAATGGGAACTGACGAAGAAGGAGGATCGTTGCGATCGCCCCCGGAAACCCACCCCACGGGAGTATCACACCTCGGATGCGACTCGAGAGGCACTGGCGCGAATTCAGTCGCAGCAGCCGACGCGGGGGATTTTGGTGACGCCGGATGAGCTGGCGGGGCTCTTTAAGGGTCAGAATCAGTATCGCAATGGGCGGGGCAATGATAAGGAGTCGCTGCTGACGGCCTTTGATGGGTCTGGCCTGAAGGTGGACCGGGCCAGCGGCGTTCGCATTAGCATTCCACGCACCAGCCTCAGCATTACGGGAACCATCCAGCCGGATATCCTGCGGGAGATGATGGGTGACTTTTCTGATGCCAGCGGTCAGTGGGCTCGTTTTTTGTGGTGTCTACTGCCGCTGAAGCCTGCGCCGTTTCCGCGCAATACGGTGCGGTATGACATTTCGGAGCGGTTGTATGGTGTCTACCGGCAGCTGGCGGGGTTGACGCCCCGGTGCTATGGGCTCACCCCCGAGGCGAAGACGCTGTTTGCAGACTGGTATGACCAGTTGGATCAGCGGCGGGTGACGGAAACGCATCAGGGGTTGCAGGCGGTCTATTCAAAAATGCAGGGGTACACAGGACGGCTGGCGTTGATCTTGCATTGTCTGAATGCGTCAGTTGACGGCTGTCTAACGGCAGAGGCGGTGTCGGCCCAGACGATGACGGCGGCGATCAAGCTGGCGCAATGGTTTATTGGCCAGGTGAAGTTGCTGTATGCGGAGGGGGATACGGTAGACGGGGCGTTGGAGCCGGTCTATACGAAGTTGATCCGACTGTCGCGGGTGCGGGGGTGGTTGCGGGCGAAGGATGTGCGGAATTATGAGCGGAGTTTACGGAAGGCGAGTTCGGATGTAATTCGCTCTCATTTTCGGGAGTTGGAGGCGATGGGGTATGGGGAGACGAGGGGGATGGGGAATCGATTGCAGTGGCGGGCAACAGTAGACGGGGTAGACGGTGATAAGGGTAGGGTAGACGCGGTATCTACTGTTAAAAGTGCTGATACGTCTGGTTTTCAGGAAAAGGGTAGACAGGTAGACGGGAATGAGAGGGGTCAGGATGGAACGGTAGACCAAGTGGCTGCGGTGGGAATGGGACAGGGTGTCTACTTGTCTACCGAAATGGCTGAAAAGACTGATATGGAAAGAATGCAGGTGGTAGACCGGATGTCTACTGAGGGTCTACGGGTAGATGGGATGTCTACTGAGAAAGGGGCACCCGATGATGAGGCGGTAGACGGTGAGGAAGGTGAACGGCGGTTGAGGGTGGGGGATATCTGTCGATATGTGGGATCGGGATTGAACATGTTGAAGGGATTGAATCAGCTCAGAATTGAGGCTATTGAGGAAGAAGCGGCAATTGTGAAAGGGATTGGGTGGTATGTTACTCAAAAAGTCTCTCTCAGAGATTTAGAGCGGGTATCATCATATAGTTAACATGAAGCTGAGCGGCGGCCAATAGAGAGTGATCGTATTTTTGTGTAAGCGCTTTTTTCTTAGGCGGAAAAGCGTTCTGGAAATAGGATAGCAAAATGCGACAGGGCTGCTCTCCAATTCTTAATAGGTCTGTTCCACTTCTTGGCAATATTGTTCATCGCTAG
>JBCCRZ010000533.1:0-4800 GCA_039200855.1 Cyanobacteria bacterium P01_D01_bin.44
CCCATCCGCAGTCTTTTGATGATTCCACTGGTCTATCGACAGCAGTTGCAGGGCTATTTGAGCATTTTTCGTAACGCGGCTGACTCGACTGACCTCGAGTTAGCTCAAAAAATTGGCCGACAGTTTGCGATCGCACTCTACGAGCGCGCATTATCTCAACAACTACATGTCTCTAGTGATGCCCAATCCACTGAAGCCCAACTGAGCACCCATCAGCTACTCCGAGTTTCACAGCAACAAGTCGGTCTGTCTGAGATGCTGGCCCAGCTTCAAACCGCGACTGATCTGACAACATTTGCTCGGGCGACTACCAAAGGCATCTGTCAATTGCTCGCAGCTGAGCGAGTGTCTGTCTATCGGTTTAACGACGATTGGGGCGGTGAATATATTCACGAATTTGAATATGCGAAGCCCGAGTGGATACGCACGGCCAAGCTAGGTGAGAATACAGCTTGGAACGATACTTTTTTGCAAGAGACTCAAGGGGGACGCTATCGCAACAATGAAACCTATGTGGTAGATGATATTCATCAAGCTGGATTGGCATCGTGTCACATCGATATGCTTAAACAGTTTGAAGTCCAATCATTTTCGACGGCACCTATCTTTGTTAACGGTCAACTATGGGGCGTGTTGGCCGCTTATCAACATTCTGCCCCCCGCCATTGGCCGACGACGGATGTGTTCTTTCTCCATCAATCAGCAACCTTTCTCGGTTTAGCCTTTCAAAGTATGCCAGATGACTCTTTAACGGGTGTTCAACAGCAGACTCAGCTGGAACGGGTTATACAACAGCAGACAGGTCTGTGTGGTGTGTTGACTCAGCTACAAACAGCACCCGATCTGACCACGATTGTTCGGGCAACCACAAAAGAAATCTGTGACTTGATAGAGACTGAGCGAGTCGCTATCTATCAATTTAATGACGACTGGAGCGGTGAATTTATTCACGACTATGAGTATACGACGCCTGAGTGGCAACATCCACTGAAGTTAGGTGCCGAGACCGTTTGGGCCGATACCTACATACAAGAGACCCAAGGAGGGCGCTATCGCAATAATGAAACCTACATATTGGATGATATTTATCAGGCCGGATTATCAGCTTGTTTCATCAATGTGCTTGAACAGTTTCGAGTCAACGCCTTGGCGACTGCGCCTATCTTTGTGGGCAATAAGCTCTGGGGAGTATTAGCGGCATACCATCATTCTGAACCTCGCCATTGGTCGACAGCAGATGTCCTCCTGCTCAAACAGGCAGCGACCGCTTTGGGCTTAGCCCTGCAACACGTGCCAGACTCTGCCCACTTCACTGAATCCGAACAGCAGAGTCAGTTGGAGCGGGTTGAGCAACATCAATCAAGCCTCTGTGAAATACTGACTAAGCTTCAAACCACAACCGATCTGGCGAGGATTTTCCGGTCGACCACAAAAGAAATCTGCGGTTCGCTAGGGGCTGAACGAGTCTCTGTCTATCGCTTTAATGAGAACTGGGGGGGGGCCTATATTCATGATTTTGAGTATGCTAAGGCCAAATGGCAACGCCCGTTTAAGCTAGGTACCAACACCGTTTGGAACGATACTTATTTGCAAGATACCCAAGGCGGGCGCTATCGATACAATGAGACCTATGCGGTGGATGATATTCATCAGGCTGAATTATCCTCCTGTCACGTTGATATTCTCAAACAGTTTGAGGTTCAATCTTTTGCCACTGCACCCGTCTTTGTTGACGAACAGCTTTGGGGCGTGATCGCCGCTTACCAACATTCTGGCCCCCGCCACTGGTCGCCTACAGATGTCTCCTTTCTCCACCAGGTAGCGACGGCTCTGGGCTTAGCCCTTTATCAAGATGGGTTACGATCCAAGGCCAAAGCCGGGAGATCAGGCTTTGATGTCAGCGCCGCTGAACGGGGAGCCTGGGAGGAGTCGGTGGCTAAATTGACCTACACCGACCGAGAAGGTTAGGGATGGGGGTAGCGATAAGGAACCAGAATGGGCAGAGGGGGCAGAGGGAGACGACAGTTTTCTTTGGTGACTGCTTGATGGCCTAATGTTGGATGAGCAGGGGCTCAAGGAGCCTCACTGAGTTGCCAGCGCCCATCCTTAAACTCTAACTGATCTGGGTAGGCTTCGATCCATTTCCAGAGCGCATCCTGTTCATGGTTAGCCCCGGTGACCTCAGCCTGAGGGTCAACCTCGCTAAAATAGACACTGCCTTGCTGCTCGTCGTAGGCGATCACCTCAGCCCACGAATCTTTGAAATAGGGGTAAATCTCAGTGAGCCAGGTCTCTTCTTCCACATACACTTTACGCATTAACCGTAAGATGGGCTCTAAGCTTTTGCCTGTTTTGATGTATTCAAAGGCAAGGTTTTCATATTCATCTCCGTGTAAATAGAAATAGCCTTTCTTGTCTTCATCCCAAACGGCATTCTGCAAAAAGTCATCTAATGCCCACGGATCTGATGAGTCAATTTCGGCAATGCCCTGCGCCTCTTGCCAGTCTGCGAAGGCAGTTTGAGTGACCCGTTCGCTTTGGGCATTGCCATAAAACTGCTCAAGCATCCAGCTAGAATAATCATGGTCAGTATGGGAGAGCAGGCGCAGGTAAAAGTCGTCTTCAGTGCCTGCATAAATTGAGTCATTGTTTGTTTCAGAGGATGCCTTAGAGATAGCGGTTTGATAAAAATAGACGGCGCTGCCTAGGGACAAATCTTGATCGAGCTGGCCCTGTTCTATCTGTTTCCAATGTAAGGCGCTTAAATCTTGCTGGAGTGCGGTAAAACTTCGTTGCCCTAACTCTGTGTCAGGCTCTGAAAATAAGGAAGCACCTTGATAGAAGGTGAAATTTTGACGGTTGGTCAGGTAGGCTTGCAAAGTACAGCTCAGTGTCTGGATCAAGCCAGAGAGCTGGCTAGCCTCGGCGGGGAGCCGCTGGTCGTGGCGATAGCGCCACAAGGCTTGAAAATCATCTGCCTCTAACTCATCCAGACAAGTCATATTGTCAGGCTCGGTGGCGGCATCGCCCTTGCTTACCCCCTCTGGTTGCCGCTGGGAGGGGGGTGTCTGGGCCGCTGTTAGCCAGGTTTGAATGCAGTCCTCCCCGTCGCACAGTTGAGGGTAAAGGCCATACAGCACCAGCATTGTACTGGCAAATCGGGGGCGATTTTCTTGAATCACCGGACTCTCGATCAGAGCCGGTAGGAGGGCGATATCGGTGTCATCCAGCTTTGTGAAAATAAGATCATTGAGAAACCCCTGCCAAAAGTTAGCGTCAAACTGGTTTTGGTAGGTTGGATTGAGGAGGACGTCGTTAACCAGATTGTCAAATTGGTTATTATAGCGTCGCAGCGCCTGGGCCGCCAAAATTTGGTTATGCACGTCGATCGCGGGGCCTTGACCGACTTGAACCCGCTCGATGTCTTCGTCTTTGAGAATTTCGTAAAAGACTTCTCTAAATTCGGGTTCGGGGTCTACTTGTAAGACATAGTTGAGGGCATAGAATCGCTGAATCGATTTGTAGCGACTATCGTCTTTAAAGATGCCTGCAAAAAGGCTGTCATCTTCTTCTCCTTTCAGGAAATCAACCAGCAGTTCTCGATAACTTGGGTTGTTTTCGAGATAGGCTTCGCGCACTTTTGCAATTTCTAGATCTTGCGATCGCACGATCTGCATATTGGGCCGATCTTGGGAGTTGAGATCTAAAATCAGCAGCATCAACGTGTTGCGATCGCGCTCAAGGCGATCGATCAGCTGGGGATATTCCACCTCAATCCGATCTTCAAACACGGCCTTAGCGGTACTCTCGATCAGGGTACTCAGACCAAAGGCCCCCAAGGTGCCCACCCCCAGGACAGTTAAAATGCCTCTGACGTTTAACAGATGTCCCCGCAGTGAGGAAAACAAACGTTTAACAAAGTGATCGGAGCTAAAAATTTGCTCAACCACGTCTCCCTGAAAATTTTCAACCAGTAACTTCCGGTAGTTTTGAAAGACCGGATGACCGGCTTCGTAGCTGGCAATTTTGTTGTCGTAGAGTGGGACGACCGCCCCCTCTAAGGTGTGCAGTTTCTTTTGCAGGTCTTGATTGTCGTGCTTGAGGGATTCAATTGTCTCGGTTAAACGTTCGACTTGCTGTTGCAATCCTGATGAATCGCGAGCTGGGCTGTTAGGAGGCGAATCGGTCAGCATAGGAAAGTAGGCCAATCATTCAGGAAGGCAGACAGAGAGCAGGTAAGTCTGAACCCACCTTAATTCAGCCCAGGGATACTCTAGAAGCGTGCATATACGACATGTTCAGTGTATCCTCGCCAATCTAACGCATGTAGAATTTACCTAACGATACCCTTTGCCTTTGATGGCTTCGACAGCTCGTTTGATGCCAGTTTCAACATCGAGCCAGGCGGCATCGCGATCGCGCCATTGGGTGACGGCTTTACCATCGGTGGGTAAAACACCCAAGGCTGAGAGCTGCGAAGCTTGCCAATCTACGGGGCGAATGATGATGGGGATGACGGTGGCGTCGCCCGACTGGTGGCGCTGGAGGGCGTGGGGCAGCTCTATCTCGTAGCAGTATCTGGAGCTGATAAAGTCAGCGCTGACCAACAACAAAATGATATCGGCCTGGTTTAAGTTGTTGTCAATGTCTTGAGCCCAGTCATCGCCGGGGTCAATGCGGCGGTCGTGCCAGGGTTGGATCAACTGCTGGCGCTCCAGGATTTTAAGGTGGGTATCGAGCTGATCGCGCAGGGTTTCGTCTTTGTGGGAATAGCTGTAGAACAGGCGCAGGGGGCGCTCG
>JBCCRZ010000534.1:0-4794 GCA_039200855.1 Cyanobacteria bacterium P01_D01_bin.44
AATCCAGAGGTGCCTCTGCCCCTTGAGACCAAAATAGCCGGACGCTACACCATCAAAAAAATTCTGGGTCAGGGCGGGTTTGGCATCTCCTACCTGGCCGAAGATAGCCAGCGCTTTGACGAGCACTGCGTCCTCAAGGAGTTCAAACCGGTCAGAAACAGTGGTAAGGCTCTCCACAAGGCGATTAACCTTTTCAAACGAGAAGCCAAAACCCTATACAAAATTAACCACCCCCAGATTCCCAAGTTTTTAGCCTGCTTTACCCAGGCCCAGCGCCTTTTTATTGGTATCGAATACATCGACGGGGTCAACTATCTCAATCTGCTCCAGCAGCGTAAGCAAGCAGGTAAAGGCTTTTCAGAAGCCGAGATGATCCCCTGGCTGATGCAAATGCTGCAGGTGATCGATCATTTGCACAGCCTTAACATCATGCACCGAGACATCTCCCCTGAGAACGTGATGTACTCCCAAAAGCTACAGCTGCCCGTGCTGATTGACTTTGGCCTAGTCAATAATGGCGTTGCAGAGCTGCTCGAGGATGACATGAGCGCGACCGAGCATTCCGCCACCGTCGCCGGTAAGTTTGGCTATTCGCCCCCTGAGCAAATGCGCCTGGGCAAATGTTTTCCCAGTAGCGATCTCTATGCCCTCGGCGTGACTGTCATCGTCCTCATGACCGGCAAGCATCCCCGCGACCTGATGGACCGCGACTCCTTAGAATGGCGCTGGCAATCTGAGCTTGAAGCCGATCCAGCCTTTCTCACCATTCTAGAGAAACTCACCCAGCCGATCCCCAAACAGCGCTATCAGTCAGCTCAGGAAGTCATTGCCGCCTTAGAAACAGCCTTTCCAAAACAGGTTAATGAGCGACGCGCACTACAGATCACTCCCATCGCGAGTCCTCCAGAGGTGTCTACCTTACGGGGGCATGATGCCAAATTCATGCAGCAGTGCCGCGAAGAACTTAGCCGCCGCATTGGCCCTATGGCCGATATCGTGATTCAAGAAACCCTTGAACAACATCCCCAGGCCACCCCCAGAGAACTCGTACAGCTCCTCGCCGCCCAACTGTCCCAGGCCGATCAGGCCGAAAGTTTTATCAACCAGATCCAACTGCCTGCGTCCCCCGCAGGCAAAACAAGGGTTCAGCTGGATAGCCTGAGCAGTGCCTCAACCGCCTTGCAGTCAGCGGACAATACCACCACCGCCCCCGATGAAGCCGCCCTCAGCCCAGAATTTTTGCAACGCGCTCAGCAAGCCCTGATCCGCTGTATTGGACCCATGGCAGATCTCATTATCGAAGAAACCCTGGACGCCTATCCCCACCTGACGCCAACAGCTCTGGTGCAGCAGTTAGCCGCCGAGATCCCAGATGCCAAGCAAGCTCAGACGTTTCGGCAGGAGATGCAGGGGTAGCGAGATGGGTAATGGGTGGTGGGTAGTGGGTGATGGGCAACGGGTGGTGAGTCATGGAACCCTGTTAGGGGGGGTACACAAAAGCCTTAAGACAGCCCGCCCGATTTACGTTTATCACCGCGATAGCGTTCGATCCGTTGCATCGCCATCTGCAAACTCATCCGCATCCGATTAAATGACTCGGTCAGCTTGCCTACTTCATCTTTAGATGTCTGCACAAACTCAGCTTTGGTATCCCCCATGCTGACTGCCTCTGCGGTCATGGCCATGCGATTGATGGGGCGCACCACGTGGCGCTTAAGCCATAGATTTACCAAGAACGTTGCGATCGCAAAGATAATGATAAACGTGCCCAAAATCAAAACCAGTGACTGACGCGCATTTTTAAGCACCCGTTCTGCCGGGACCGAGATCACCTGAGCCCCCACAATTTCATCCAGTTGCCAGCCAAATCCGTTACTTGCACCATACCGCTCTACCATACTTTTAGGAGCCTGAGCTACTGTTCCGTGGCACTCTAAGCAACTTTGCTGAGTAATTTTGATCGGTCGGGCAATGTAGTACAGCTCGTCTCCGGAGCTTGGGCGAAACCCACTCACCTCTCCAGGATTTTGCTGCCGACGAAACGCCGCTATCAGATCTGACTCAAACGTGTCGGCCCTGTCTTGGGGGTTCGTCGGATTGAGAACCGCTTCTTTATAGTAAAAGTCTGCATAAGCCGACGACTGCCGCAGGGTCTCAAAGACTGTATGGGCAGAGTAGGCCGGCACTGTTTCGGGTAAAAACTCTGTCTCCAGGCGATCTTCCAACTGCGGTTTAACCTCAGTGCTGGTGTAGCTCCGCACTGAGTTCATGGTCTCCATCAGCATTAGCGCCTTATTGGTGAGCTCAGCCTGGGTACTGCGATTGAGTAAATAAGATAGCGATAAACCGCTCACCAAGATGCCGCTTAAAAACACAACCATCAACATCAGCGTAAACTTTTGGCCCAATCTCAAGTTAGTCAGCTGCTGCATCGCGTTCAAACCTCGCACGCTAAGTGAACCCTGTCAGGAAAACAGGCCTAAACCCAAATAAACCCGAGCTTAGACTACCCAAATATTGGGAATTTCTCGGGAAGATATGCATTTCGTCTTAAACTCAGCCCATCTCAAATTGAAACCCTAGCTCAGACCTGTCACTGGCTCGAACCTGTCACTGGCTCGGGACCGATAAATAATTTCCGATGGCAGTGCCGGGTCTTTACAAGGAACCTCCTGTGGCACAATGAAAGACGGACATTTAAAGCCGTTAGCTGTTAACTGATAAGAAGCCCTGTGACTACTGCCACTGCACCCCGTCGAGCTGTTTTTCCATTTACTGCGGTCATCGGTCAGGATGATATGAAGCTGGCCCTCATCCTAAATGTGATCGATCCCAAGATTGGTGGGGTCATGATCATGGGCGATCGCGGCACGGGCAAATCAACCACCATTCGGGCGCTGGCGGATTTGTTGCCAGAAATTGACATTGTTGCCGACGATCCATTTAACCGCGCCCCGGATGACCCCGATGTGCAGCAAGAGCGGACGGGTGACATCCCAGTCGCGCAAAAAAAAGTACCAATGATTGACCTGCCTCTGGGAGCCACCGAAGACCGGGTCTGCGGCACTATCGATATTGAGAAAGCTCTCTCAGAAGGGGTGAAAGCGTTTGAGCCAGGGTTGTTAGCCAAAGCCAACCGGGGTTTGCTCTACGTCGATGAGGTCAACCTGCTCGACGATCACCTGGTCGATGTGTTGCTAGATTCTGCCGCCTCGGGTTGGAATACGGTGGAGCGCGAGGGCATCTCCATTCGCCACCCGGCTCAATTTGTTTTGATCGGCTCTGGCAACCCCGAAGAAGGCGAACTGCGCCCCCAACTGCTCGACCGTTTTGGCATGCACGCTGAGATTCACACGGTCAAAGACCCGGCACAGCGGGTACAAATCGTAGAAGAGCGCTCCGAATTTGATCAAGACCCCGAAGCCTATCTGGCAAATCATCAGGCCCAGCAAAGAGACTTGCAAGCCAAGATTGTGAGTGCACAGGAACGACTCAAGACCGTCACGATTGATCATGAATATCGGGTCAAGATATCCCAGGTTTGCTCAGAGCTAGATGTCGATGGCCTGCGAGGTGATATTGTCAGCAATCGAGCTGCCAAAGCCCTCGCTGCCTATGAAGGGCGCACTGAGGTGACGGTGGACGATATTCAGAAAGTGATTGCCCTGTGTCTGCGCCATCGATTGCGTAAAGATCCCCTAGAGTCAATCGATTCAGGCTATAAGGTTGAGAAAACCTTTGGTCAAACCTTTGGTGTACAGATGCCAGATGCGGCTACAAACGGTCGTCAGCCCGTTGGGGCGCGGTAAGGGATATGCAGGCTAATAGCCTATCTGCCACAGCCACAGACTCTTGTGCGTAAGCGCATCCTTGGCCTTGATCCGGGGCTGGCTATTCTAGGGTTTGGCATTATTGAATATGACCCGACCACAGCTCGGGATCTGACGCCTGATATCGACGTTATCGATTTTGGCATCATTCAAACTCCGGCGGGCACAGAGGTGGGCTCACGCCTTTGCACGATTCACGATGACCTCCACAGTGTCATCAAGACCTACCAGCCTGATTCGGTGTCTATCGAAAAACTTTTCTTTTATCGCATGGGCAATACGATTTTGGTAGCCCAAGCCCGGGGGGTGGTGATGCTGGTACTGGCTCAGCATAAGCTGCCATTTGTGGAGTTTACCCCAGCCCAAATCAAACAGGCACTCACCGGCTACGGCAATGCCGATAAAACCGCTGTGCAAGAGGCGGTTGCCCGAGAACTCAATCTAGACAAGATTCCCAAACCCGATGATGCCGCAGATGCCCTGGCCGTAGCCCTAACAGCCTGGTTTAATCAGCTATAACGGGCTGTGCGACTCAGCTGTTGCAGTCATGATTTCATCCTGTCTTGATCTACAAGCGCTTAATTAAACCAGGGTTTAACGTACAGAGAAAGTCACCCGTAGTGCCCGCGTGAGTGAAATTTCGGGAGGAGAAAACTCCTGTAGCTCAAACAGGTCATAGCCATAGCCCCCACCATAGCCGTCGGGAGCAGCTTCACCGACTTCACACTGAGGTTGAAAATACCCATACTCATTACCAGGCTCTGCCACAGAGGGGACTGCTTCGATGTCGACTCCCAGGGCCTCGGCAATCACATTAGCGCGTTTGCGGGCATCGCTAACCGCCGATGCATAGGCATCCTGCTCGAGCTGGTCGCATTGCTCAGTGCTGTATTGGGCACGACGCTCAACTAAGAAAATTTCAGACTCGTTTGAGATCGCAGCATCAATCGACTCAGACAGTGTC
>JBCCRZ010000535.1:0-4773 GCA_039200855.1 Cyanobacteria bacterium P01_D01_bin.44
CGCAGGCGTCCTGGCCCTGGGCGGTTACCTCGTCGTCGGCGACGCCCTCGAGATCGGCGTGCTCACCACCTTTATCTTGTTTGCCCAGCGGTTGTTTGAGCCCCTGCGTCAGTTTGCCGACAAGTTTACCGCGATTCAGGCGGGCCTGACCGCCATCGAGCGCATCAACGACCTGCTCGATGAGCCTGTCGAGATTCGCGACCCGGCCAAACCCATGTCACTGCCACCGGCCAACAATCGCCAGGGCGATAGTCTGCCGGGGGAGATTTGCTTTAATCGGGTTTGGTTTGGCTACAAGCCTGATGAATACGTCCTGCGAGATCTTGATTTCACCATTCATCCCGGAGAAAAGGTGGCCCTGGTGGGCCCCACCGGGGCAGGTAAAAGCTCTATCATTCGACTGCTATGTCGTCTGTATGAAGTTAGTAAAGGCCAAATCCTATTAGACGGCGTAGACATTCGCGACCTCACCCAGGCAGACCTGCGCCAGCGCATGGCGATTATTCTGCAAGACGGCTTTCTCTTCTCAGGCGACATCAACAGCAACATTACTCTGGGTGAGCCCTACTCCCTCAATGAAGTCAAACGCGCCGCCGAACGCACTAACATTGCCCCCTTTATCGAGGCCCTCCCCCAGGGCTATGAAACCCAGCTCCGAGAACGGGGTACCAACCTCTCTGGCGGGCAAAAACAGCTCCTCGCCTTTGCCCGCGCCGCCATCCGCAACCCCGGCATTTTGGTCCTGGATGAAGCCACCGCCAACCTGGATGTCGGCACCGAGGCCACCATCCAGTCTGCCCTAAACACCCTATTAGAAGATCGCACTGCGATTATCATTGCCCACCGACTCTCCACCATTCGCAACGTGGATCGGATCTTAGTGCTCAAGCAAGGCACCCTGGTCGAGCAGGGCAGCCACGATCAGTTGTTGTCGGCAAATGGGCTCTATGCAAGCCTTTATAAATTGCAGATGTTGGGGCAGTAAGGGGGCCCTTGGCAATCGCTGCCTAGCTCGCCAAGCTGAATTTTTTTTCAGCTTCAATTCAGCTTGGCGAGCTAGGGATTTGTGATGATAGAAACCAGCTACAGGAACCTGTCACCTAGTTACCCAAATCCCCATGCAATCCACCCAAAATCCTCCAAGAGTTGTCGTTGTCGGTGCTGGCTTTGGCGGTATGCAAGCGGCCCAGTCCCTGGCCCATAGCGGTGCAGAGGTGCTGCTGATCGATCGCAATAACTACAACACTTTCGTACCGTTGCTTTATCAGGTAGCGGCTGCCCAAATCGAGCCAGAAAGTATTGCCTATCCGCTCCGCACGGTGCTGCGTCGGGCCCCGCGTACTCACTTTCTGCTGGCGGATGTCCAAACGGTCGATTTTGAGAACCGCCGAGTCGAAACCACCGACCAGGTGATTTCCTACGATTACCTGGTGCTGGCCACCGGCAGTCAGACCCAGTTTCTAGGCGTACCGGGGGCTGCAGACGAAGCCTTTTCGCTACGGACCCTGGATCAGGCCGTTGCTCTCCGCAACCATATTCTGCAGCGGTTTGAGCAAGCCGCGCGCGAACATCACCCGATGCGGCGGCAGCAGCTACTGACCTTTGTGATTGTGGGCGGTGGCCCCACAGGCGTCGAGATGGCGGGTACGCTGGTGGAGCTCAAACGAGCCACCAGGCGTGACTATCCGGGGCTAAACTGGCAAGAAATGCAGATTATCCTGGTGCAGTCAGGGGCAAATCTGCTGGCCAATTTGCCCGATCGCCTGGGTCGCTACACTACTCGAAAACTGCGAAAGCTGGGCGTCAAGGTCCATCTTCAGACACGGGTAAGCCGGGTGAGCGACCAGGCGATTGAATTTTCGGACGGGTCAACGCTGCCTGCCGGAACGGTTGTGTGGGCCTCGGGCCTGGAAGCGGCGATGCCCGCAGCGACAGCTCCCCTGCCGACCGTGCGCAAACGCAAGCTTAAAGTGGGCCCTACCCTACAGCTGACGGGGCATGACAGGGTGTATGCGATTGGAGACCTGGCCTACGCCGAACAAAACGGGCAGTCCCTGACGGGGGTGGCACCAGAAGCCCTGCAGCAGGGGGTGGCGGTGGCACGAAACATTCGCCGCCAGTTACGGGGCAAAGCCCCCAAACCCTTTAGCTATCTTAATAAGGGACGGCTAGCTATTATTGGCGGCTATGCAGGGGTCGGCAAAATCGGACCTTTCTTGCTGACCGGATTTTTGCCCTGGCTGATGTGGCTTAGCGTTCACCTGGTCTACCTGCCAGGGGTACGCAATCGCTTGATCGTGCTGCTCAACTGGCTACATGGTTATGGACGGGGCGATCGCGCCGTTCGTCTGATTCTGTCGAGTGCCCTCGCCAAGCCTCAGCCCCCACAGCCACGGGGACGGTCGAAAGTGCTTTCGCTTTAATGAGCTCTTTACTGCCCGGCTCTTTTTACCTGGCTCTTTTTGACGGATTTAGCTCCTTCCTCTTGTTCTTTTTTTGCAATTAGGAGAGATTTTCATGTTCTTCCAAAAGTACACTCCGCTGTTAGCCCGGACTGCGATCGCAGTGATTTTTATTCACAGCGGCATTGGTAAACTGTCTGATTTTGCCGCAACCCAGGCGCAAATCGCCAGCGCGGGGCTACCGCTGGCACCGCTGGTCACCGTGTTCACCATTGCCTTTCTGTGGTTAGGGAGCCTTTCCTTGATTTTGGGATACAAAGCCCGTATCGGAGCAGGCCTGTTGCTGGCCTTTTTAATTCCAGCCACTTTAGTGTTTCACAACCCCATCGTGGACCCGACGCAGATGATCCAGTTCCTAAAAAATCTGTCTATCATCGGTGGCCTGTTGATGGTGGCGGTCTACGGGTCAGGGCCTGTGAGCTTAGATCGCCGCATCGCCGCACCTTCCCCCTACCCTGGGGAATCGGTACGATGAAACCAGTGCCTGTTATCGTCCTCACCACCGCTCGGGATAGAGTGGATGATACAGTCACGGCCCTGGAAGGGGGCGCTAATGACTACATGACCAAACCCTTTCGCTTTGAGGAACTGCTGGCCCGCATCAGGGTGCAGCTGCGCGATCGCCGCAATGCCAGCAGCCTCCCTCTGAAACGCGGCTGCAGGTCGGTGACCTCTCACTAGATTTGCTGACGCGGCAGGCTTGGGTCGGCGAGCGGGTGGTGGAACTATCCGCCAAAGAATTTGTGCTGGCGGAGGTCCTGCTGCGACATCCTATGCAGGTGATGAGCAAAGAGCAGCTCCTCAATTGGGTCTGGGTCTATGACTATGACCCCGGCTCCAATATCATCGAAGTTTATATTCGGCACCTCCGACGCAAGTTTGGCAGCAACTACATTGAAACGGTTAGAGGGATGGGGTATCGGCTGCGCAGCACTGGTCGGTAGGGCGATTTTGCTCTGGCTGGCCAGCTACTCTTCTCACTTGGCCTCAACTCTCCTCAACTATTAAAACAGGGACTGGACTGGCTTCTATCACGGCTCGAGAGACCGAACCCACCAAAACTTCTTCAAGAATACGATGGCCGCGTTTGCCCATGACAATCTCTGCCGCGCCCCAGTCCTGGGCGACACGGATAATCATCTCGGGTGCGGCTCCTGACACCGTGACAAATCGATGGCGAATATCAGCCAATAGCTGCTGGGTTTGGGTTCGCAAATGGGTCAAATCCTCAAACTTTTCGCCTCGAACAACATGCAGTACCACGACCTCACCGTCGCTACGGCGGGCCAGGTCAGCGGCTTTGGTCAAAACCTGGCGCGATAGTGCAGACGTATCCACCGCTGCCAGCAGGACGATCTGACGAGAGACCGTCACTTTGGTGGGGTCCACCTCGCCCCGTGTCAGCAACCTGGGCGCAAAGGTAGGAATCGCCCAGGCCCCCAATGGCGCGGTCACCAAAATTGACAGGGCCGCCAGGGCCAAAATCGTCTCGCCCCCGGCAATACCCTGTGCTAGGGGGATTGCCCCAATCGCGGCCTGAACGGTCGCTTTTGCGGAGTTGCCAGGTAACAAAAACAGCTTTTCTTGCCAGGTCCAGTTGCTGCCCAGGGTGGAGAGATACCACCCCAGCGATCTCCCTACCAGCGTGCCAATCGCTAGCACCAGCAGCCCCACCCAGAGCGTGTTTTCTAACACGGTGAGCTGAATGCTGGCCCCGAGTAACACAAACAAAATAATCTGGGCCACGGTCCAAAGGCTGTCAAAGCCCCTCCGCAGCCGTCGCGCCAGGGGGGCATCTAACTCAATTAAAAAGAACCCACAGGCCATCACCGCCAGGTACCCCGAAAAAACAGGTGCTGCCTCAGCTAAGACCACCAGCCCCAGGGCAAGCCCAGCCGCCACCAGGGAATCTTGCACGCCATTTTGGGTCCAGTTTTGTCGGGTTAACAGTGACACTAGCAGGTGCGCCGTTAGCCAACCCAAGACAATCCCCAGGGCAATCTGCAACCCAATTTGCAACGGCAACAGTTGCACCGCACTTAGGGACAACCCACCCGGCAGGGTTAGCCCCGTTGCACCTCCCTGGGAGAGAAAGGCCAGCAGCAAACTAAACACCAGCAGCAGCAGCACATCTGACAACGCACTGCCGGTCAAAATGGCATCTGGAATCCCTTTTTTAACCCCCCACCCCAAACTTTTTAGGCTCAGCATCCCCGGCACAATCACCGCCGGAGACTCTGCTCCAAGAATGCAACCCAGCAATAGGCCTGTCGGCAGGTCAAAATCTAACAGCCAGATCGCCGCCAGCGCC
>JBCCRZ010000536.1:0-4766 GCA_039200855.1 Cyanobacteria bacterium P01_D01_bin.44
AATCAAGAATAAAATCCTAAACTCAGCTTAGATTCTGATATGCAGTATGTAGAGGGTCTTAAATTAAACCATCTCCTATGTCATTCGTGCGTAAGGCAGGCGGCAAGATGGAAACCTTACGGTTACAGCATTCCAAATTCTACAAACACATCTTTTCATACCAGGATTCTCCGCTGCGAAATATCCAGACCGTCAAACGGATATTGGCTACACCAATGGCCATCAGGATAAGCGCGTAATATGCCTGACGCCTATATCGCTGATTAAATATCGGATTGATTAGCATTGGAATAGCGGCTATCACAAACCCTGGGCCGACACACATCAGAACAAATATCAAAGCTGCGAAATAGAGTGGTTTGTTAATCAAGCTTTCGAGTATGTGACACAGCATGGTTTATTCTTCCTTTGAAGATCTGGGAAGATCTGGCTGGATCCCCCTGAGCGAAGTCGAAGGGGATGCTTCCATAAAAAAACGAGGTCTGGGAATACCAAACCTCGGTTAATCTTTATTCGACTTTGAAGCTAACCAATTTTGGTTAATTACACAGCAGCTGCAGTTGCGGTCTTAGCATCGAGTTCGCCCGCAGCGTACTTAGCTGCAAACACTTCGACGCCAGCCTGCTTGATCTTAGAAGCGTTACCTGCGGTACCAAACGCTTCGTAGCGTCTGGAGCAAACTTTCTTCATGTAGGTGATCGAAGGCTTGAGGAAGTGGCGAGGATCGAAGTTTGAAGGGTCCTTAGCAGCCGCTTCACGAATGGCAGCGGTGATGGCCAAACGGTTGTCGGTGTCGATATTGACCTTACGAACACCGCTCTTGATGCCTTTCTGGATCTCTTCGACGGGGACACCATAGGTTTCAGGAATCTGACCACCGTACTGGTTGATCATATCCAACCACTCTTGGGGCACCGAAGAAGAGCCGTGCATCACCAGGTGAGTGTTAGGCAGACGACGGTGGATCTCTTCGATGCGGCTGATGGCCAAAATTTCGCCAGTCGGCTTACGGGTAAACTTGTAAGCGCCGTGGCTGGTGCCGATGGCAACGGCCAGGGCATCTACCTGGGTGGCTTCGACAAACTGAACTGCTTCATCGGGGTCAGTCAGCAGCTGATCTTTGCTGAGGGTGCCCTCAAAGCCATGACCATCTTCTGCTTCACCCGCACCTGTTTCTAGAGAGCCCAGGCAGCCTAGCTCACCTTCGACGCTAGCGCCAATGGCGTGGGCTACGTTGACCACTTCGGCGGTGACAGCAACGTTGTACTCAAAGCTAGCAGGGGTCTTAGCATCCGCTTCGAGGGAGCCATCCATCATTACGCTAGTAAAGCCATTGCGGATGGCAGAGTAGCAGGTCGCAGGGCTATTGCCGTGGTCCTGGTGCATCACAATGGGGATGTGGGGATAGGTCTCAATTGCAGCCAACACCAGATGGCGAAGGAAATTTTCACCTGCGTACTTACGAGCGCCGCGGGACGCCTGCAAAATCACAGGGCTGTCAGTTTCATCAGCAGCCTGCATGATTGCCAGGATCTGCTCCATGTTATTAACGTTGTAGGCGGGAATGCCGTAGCCATTCTCAGCCGCGTGATCCAGCATCAGCCGCATTGGTACGAGCGCCATAAAATCCTCCTAATTACTTTCGCCTTCTGGCAATTTTGAATTTCAAGACCGGGTAGGTGTCCTATCTGTCAATAATAAGTCAGAATACCTACTTTATAAAGAACTGTTTCGGAAACCTGATCCTTTACTTAAGAATACCAGGATGCCAGATTAAATGATGTCAAGGTCCCTACCGTTCTGGAAGGATATCGCTTTGTCAAGAAAAAATGGGTCGCCTGGGATTCGAACCCAGGACCAATCGGTTAAAAGCCGAGTGCTCTACCGCTGAGCTAGCAACCCGTTTTGGTCTGCAGGTGTGTTGTAAACACAGTTAGTAATCCTAGCATACAAGCAAGCTCTTAATGGGAGTTCAGTAGAATTTTGACGCGGCAGGGCTATCTTAGTCACAGCCGTCTTAGTTACAGCCGTTTCAGCACAGTCAGAAAGCCCCGAGATGGAGACTCAAGCCACCGGATGGGGGTTAGCTCGCTTTCTCTAGGTAGCGGCTGTCGACTAAAAACGCACCGCGCTCAAATCGCACAACCCAGTAGCCACCTGGTTTATGTTCAAGCACAGTACCTGCTTCGCCCACTGCGACTAGATCCGGGGGGCGAAGCATGGGCATAGGGTCGGCGGTTTTGAGAAAGGGCGGGGCACTGGTGATGCGGACGCGATCGCCCACTGTAAAAGAGACTTCAGACATGACGTGCATTGACCTTAAGACCAACCCACATCCTAAGGCTTTTGGCTTGTCATAGGAAATGTCAAAAGCCTTAGGAAAATGATGGTAGAGGGCTAGTAGTCTGTCAAAGTTAAATATTCGGGTTTGAGGGTGAGTTCGCTGCGCTAGTGAGTTGTGAAGGCATATTAACCACCTCACCACTCACCACCTCACCTGTCCTAACCGAAATTTGAAGCTTGAAGCAGTCCTAGGCCGCATCGCTTTCGACATAAAACATTAACATCACCATCCCGATGATTGGGAATAACCAGCCAATCGTTGGAATTAAAATCCACGGTAGCCATGATGCTGCATAAGCTCCATCCATTTTTAGCTCCTTTGGGTAGTGGGGAATGGGAAATGGGTAGTGGGTGGTGGGTAATGGGTAGTGGAGAATGGGGAATGGGGAATGGAGAATGGTTTTAACTTCATTTCTGCTATCGCCCAATCACCAATCACCAATCAATTCACAAATCCTCTGAAAATGGCATCGACTTCTGTGAAGTGATTGAGCAGTAAATAGGCCATGTAAGCACCGCCCGTACCGCCGATAAAGAAACCGGCTGTGAATTCGCTCCAACCTTCGGAGGTTTTGAGACGGTCAGTGCCCGGTGGACTGTCTGCTGCGCTGCGGCTAGTTGACGACGCCATAAACGTTCATACCAACCGTCCCTAGCAGCACTAAGACAACCGCAGTCAATAGCCCCGCAAAGTAGGGGGCTGGCGCATAGTCGCGCAGCGCACCAAACAAAATTTCTGGACCGACTAAAAAGTAGCCGTGGGCAAGGCCAATCTCTAGTCCTCGCATCAAAGGAGACAGCCCTTTGCGATAGGCGGGCAAATTTTGGATAAAGGTCTGCACCAGTGCTGAATCGCTGATGGGGGTTGATAAATGCCCGACTTGAGGATCGCCTTTGTAGGGCTTGATAAGTTCATTGGTCATTGATTTTCTCCAACAGGGTTAACATTCAGAGGCTAATGAAGATAGGGCTGATATCTTTTGGGATATGTCGTTTGGGATATGTCGTTTGGGATATGTCGTTTGATGCGTATCAACAGTAGGTGTAAATCTTTTAGCCTCGAGAAATAAAGAAAAGTCCTAGCCTAACTACCCGAAGGCCAGGACTTTTAAAAGAGACGGAATGGAGAGGAGAGTCTCAGGCCGTCTCAAACTTAATAGGCATGCAGGGCTTGTCAAATGTATTTCTGCCTGGATCCCTGGCTCGGCTTAACCAAACCGACTAGCCGTCGAGGCAATCAGGAAAGCTGCATAGGTAAAGATAAACCCAACCGTAAAGTGGGTCAGCCTCACTAATCGGGCTTGCACAATTGAGAGGGCCACAGGCTTGTCTTTCCAGCTCACCAGGTTTGCCAGCGGGGTGCGTTCATGCGCCCAGACCAGGGTCTCAATCAGCTCTTGCCAATAGCCTCGCCATGAGATCAAGAACATAAATCCAACGGCCCAGCACAGATGCGCTGCCAGGAAAATCCAGGCCCAGATGGCGAGGTTGTTCATACCGTAGGGGTTATATCCGTTGATCAGTTGGGCAGAGTTAAGCCAGAGATAGTCTCGGAACCAACCCATGAGATGGGTTGATGACTCGTTAAACTGAGCGACGGTTCCTGACCAGATGGCTAAATGTTTCCAGTGCCAGTAAAAGGTCAACCAGGCAATGGTGTTGAGCATCCAAAACATAGCCAGATAGAAGGCGTCCCAGGCTGAGATGTCGCAGGTGCCGCCGCGCCCTGGGCCATCACAGGGGAAACTATAGCCAAAGTCTTTTTTGTCTGGCATCAGCTTTGACCCGCGCGCGTCGAGGGCACCCTTGACCAAAATTAGGGTCGTGGTATGCAGCCTCAGTGCGATCGCATGGTGCACCAAAAAGTCACCCGGCCCAATCGTCAAGAAGAGAGAATTGCTGCCGCTGTTGATCGCGTCTAACCAACCTGATAGCCAAACGTTGCCGTGATTAGGTCAGGCAGTCGTTGCAATGCTGCTCGAATTCGACAACAGGGTATCAAACCCATAAAGCGCCTTGCCGTGGGCCGCTTGGATCCATTGGGCAAAGACAGGCTCTACCAGGATTTGTTTCTCAGGGGTGCCAAAGGCCATCATCACGTCGTTGTGAACGTAGATGCTCAGGGTATGAAACTCTAAGAATAGAGAGACCCAGCTCAGGTATGAGATAATCGCCTCTTTTTGCTCGAGCACCCGTGATGATAATTTTCTTTTTTCATTTGGTTTGAAATGGGGATAACTGAATCAGCCAACAAACTAAATACTTTTGGTCAGTTATGATACCTAGTGCAGCGTCAAAGTTAAGAATTGGGATTAGCGAGAGTGTTGCGATAGTCTGTATAGAGCACTCTGAAGGTCTATGCAGAAGAAATATATTGTCCGATTAAGTGAATCGGAGCGCAATCATCTCGAAGCGGTTATCAA
>JBCCRZ010000537.1:0-4764 GCA_039200855.1 Cyanobacteria bacterium P01_D01_bin.44
ACACCCCCTGCAGCCTGCAAACGAGCCCTGGCCCGCTTCAGAGAACGACTGGCCTGAATTGAAGCCTGACGATCATCACCTGAGACGGCATTGAACTGTTCTTGAGCAGATTGGTACTCCGTCTCAGCTTCACGCTGGTCAATGCTATCGCCTTGCTCAGCACCGTTGACCAAGATGGTAACCTCATCGTTTTCCACCTCGGCAAACCCGCCCATGAGTGCGATCGCAACCCATTCCTTGTTCTCACGAACCCGCATTACCCCAATATCCAGAGCGGTGATCAGGGGAGCGTGGCCACCTAAAATACCGAGCTGGCCTGTGGTACTGGGCAAAATCACTTCTTCTACAGAAGAGTCCCAAACCGTTTTATCGGGGGACACAACGCGCACGGTTAATGGCATGTTCCTTACCCCTCAGCCTTCATTTTCTCAGCAGCGGCAATCACTTCATCAATGCTGCCCTTGAGGTAAAAAGCCTGCTCTGGCAAATCATCTAACTTGCCAGACAGCACCATGTTAAAGCCCTTAATGGTGTCTTCGAGGGAAACATACTTGCCCGGCATCCCGGTAAAGATCTCCGCGACAAAGAAGGGCTGAGACAAGAATTTCTCAATCTTGCGAGCACGGGCTACTGTTAAACGATCTTCTTCAGACAGCTCGTCTAGACCCAAAATTGCAATGATATCCTGAAGCTCTTTATAACGCTGCAGAGTAGACTGCACCGCCCGAGCCGTGGTGTAGTGCTCATCGCCAACGATGTCAGGCTGGAGCATTGTCGAGGTAGAATCCAACGGATCTACAGCCGGATAAATCCCCTTGGAGGCCAACGCACGGGACAGTACCGTAGTCGCGTCCAAGTGAGCAAAGGTGGTCGCCGGAGCCGGGTCAGTCAAGTCATCGGCAGGGACATAGACCGCCTGAATCGACGTAATCGACCCCTCTAAGGTCGAGGTAATGCGCTCTTGAAGGTCACCCATATCAGTCCCCAGGGTCGGCTGATAACCAACCGCCGAGGGCATCCGACCGAGCAGCGCTGATACCTCAGAACCCGCCTGCACAAACCGGAAGATATTGTCAATAAACAACAGCACGTCCTGCTTATTGGCGTCCCGGAAATACTCAGCCATCGTCAATGCCGACAAACCAACCCGCATCCGGGCTCCGGGGGGTTCATTCATCTGACCGTAAACCAGGGCCACTTTCGACTGGCTCAGGTCATCGGCGTTAATCACACCGGATTCAATAAATTCGTTGTAGAGGTCGTTTCCTTCACGGGTCCGCTCACCCACACCGCCAAACACAGACACGCCGCCGTGCTCTTTAGCAATATTGTTAATCAACTCTTGAATAAGAACGGTTTTACCGACACCCGCACCGCCAAACAAGCCGACCTTACCGCCGCGTCGATAGGGCGCTAGTAGGTCAACGACCTTGATCCCAGTTTCAAAAACAGCGGGCTTCGTTTCTAGCTCAGTCAACTTTGGAGCATCCCGATGAATCGGCGAGGTGGTCGACATATCGACATCGCCTTTCTCATCAACGGGCTCACCCAGGACGTTAAAAATACGGCCCAGGGTCACTGACCCAACCGGCACACTAATCGGAGCGCCTTTATCAGTCACTTTCATGCCGCGTACCATGCCGTCGGTCGAGCTCATCGCAACCGCTCTGACCTGGCTATCGCCTAAAAGTTGCTGCACTTCACAGGTGACAGAAACTTGGAGACCAGCCGGATTAGTGCCTTCGACAACGAGGGCGTTGTAAATCCTGGGAAGCTCGCCAGAAGGGAACTTGACGTCTACGACAGGACCGATAACTTGTGAAATAAAGCCAGTGTTCGTTTTTTCTGCAGTGGAGACCATGCTTGCGCCTTATCCTAAGGGTTTAGCTACTTCGGCGACTTTGATTTAAGTATGTTTTAAAGTGCCATATTACAGATTATCACTAGATGTATCATCCTCAAGTTAACATCCTGGATTTGCGCTAAGGAGCAGGGGAAAAAGAGCAGAGGAGGATGGGGGAGACGGGGAAAATGGGATAAAGAACAGTGGGGACAAGCGGCAATTAAAAGTGCGAGCGAGCACGGGTCGTGCTCGCTCGCTTATAACGAACCTTTACGGACGGTTTTGTGGAACGAGCTGTTCTAGAATGCCGTTTGAGTTAATGTCGATCTCTCCATCGGCGGTCACGCCACTGGCATCGACCTGCCCATAAAATCGTGTCTGACCATCAGACCAGACAAAGACTGTACCTCCGTCTCCAGTTTGCCCATTCGCAGCTATCACCGAAGTCCGATCGATCAACACAGAGTCACTTAAATCCGTAGCCTCAGGGATGCCACCGATATATACGCCTCCGCCCGACTGCAGACCACTGGTATCTACGTTGACCCCAAAAAGGGCAACCTGCTCCCCTATGAAATAGGCATTACCCCCATTTTGGCCACTGACATCGAAGCTGCCACCAGAGGACACAACCGAGCCCGGCTGAGTCAGGTCAGGGTTGCCCGCAGTCAGCGTGACCGCCCCATTAGGCGCTTCACCGATTTGGAGCGCTTCTTCAGGTTGCCCACCCGTCAGCAAGGTCGGCAGACTGACTTCGTTTGCCAACAAAGGGGTATCTAAGGGATCGATCTCAAGACTCAGCAAGCTATTAACCTGACTTAATCGAACCACTCCTTCCCCTGGCACAGCAACCAGGGCAATCTCACCTTCCGGGGCGCTCAGGGTACCATCACTCTGCACCGTGCCCCCTAAGAGGGTAATGCTCTCCCCCGCATTGACAGCTAAGCTTGCATTATTCTCAATCGGCCCTGGGGTTGGGGTACTAAACACATAGCCCGTCGGATCTCCCCCAAAGGCGGCATAAGAGCCGTTCGCTCCCACCACCTCAAGGGCTTGGTTCTCAAAAATCAGGCTGTCAGCGGTTGAAATCGTAAAAGAACCCGCCAAATTGAGTTGAGCATTTTGACCAAAAATCACCCCGTTGGGATTGATCACAAAGAGGTCAGCCCCACTGCCAGACACCTGGAGAAGCCCATCTATGAGAGAGGGATCAAGATCTTCGATCAAGTTGATGATGTTGCCGATCTCAGGGGATGCTTCAAAATTAGCGACATCACCCGCCCCGAGATTAAACTGCTGTAAGCGATGAAATAGATTAGGGGCCTCACCACCAGACATAGCCCCACCTGTGATGTCATATACATTGGGGTCACCGGCACTTGGGGCAACAACGGTACCCGTTGCAGCTGAGCCAGCGCTTGGAACAATAGAAGTTTGCTTAACGCCAGTCGTTGCCTCCTGCACAGGAACAGCCTGCGCAAACGTGGCCTGAGCGACACTTGACATCGATAAAGTCACAACTAAGGCTGTGCAATATTTAGCTGTGAAATATTTATGAGAACCTACCTTCATAAGATGCATTGATTTAAAAACTCCAGGGGTGCTAAAAGCTGACCCTGCGGGGTCTTCGTAAAACTGCTCAGATCTCAGTAACGCTACCCTGTGTAATTCAAAACATACGTTTGCTCAAGGGAAATTACTGAACGGTAGGATGCTCCTAACTGCACTATAGGCAGGGAAGATGGGGGTATGTTTAAAGAAACGGTGAAGATGTCCCATCAAGATATGTAGATTTCAGTTCGGGAAACCGTACTTTAGCGTCTGTTGCGATCGCGATCCTTTCTTCGATAGATTAGCACTCGGACTGGTAGAGTGCTAATTTTTGGAGATTAACCCATGGCAGCTGTTTCTCTGAGTGTTTCAACCGTAACGCCGCTGGGCGATCGCGTCTTGATCAAGGTCAGCCAATCTGAAGAAAAGACGGCGGGGGGCATTTTGCTGCCAGATACCGCCAAGGAAAAGCCTCAGATTGGCGAAATCACCTCGGTTGGTCCTGGCAAGCGCAACGACGATGGCAGTCGTCAAGCCCCCGAGGTCAAGATCGGGGATAAGGTTTTGTATTCAAAGTACGCGGGCACCGATATTAAGTTTGGTGGCGAAGACTACGTGCTGCTGTCTGAGAAAGACATCCTGGCAGTCGTTGCTTAAATTTTGGATTTTGGATTTTGGATTTTAGACAGGTTGCTGGTCTGATGTTCAAGGTCCATAAGATCCAAATTATCTGAGCTGCTGACTGCATTTCAATCAAAAATCGTAAATCTAAAATCCAAAATCGAAAACTCTTCACTATGGCTAAGCGAATTATTTACAACGAAAATGCCCGCCGTGCGCTTGAAAAGGGCATGGACATCTTGGCTGAGGCGGTGGCAGTAACTTTAGGCCCTAAGGGCCGCAATGTGGTGCTGGAGAAAAAGTTTGGCGCACCCCAAATCGTCAATGACGGCGTCACCATTGCTAAGGAAATTGATTTGGAAGATAACGTTGAGAACACGGGGGTCGCGCTAATCCGTCAGGCGGCTTCTAAGACCAACGATGCAGCGGGGGATGGCACGACAACTGCAACGGTTTTAGCCCACGCCATCGTCAAAGAAGGGCTGCGTAACGTCGCAGCGGGTGCCAATGCGATCGCGCTCAAGCGCGGTATCGATCGAGCCACCGCTTTTCTGGTAGACCGCATTGCAGAGCAAGCTCAGCCCGTGGGTGACTCAACTGCGATCGCACAGGTCGGCACCATCTCCGCCGGTAACGACGCAGAGGTCGGCAAGATGATCGCCGAAGCGATGGAAAAAGTCGGTCGAGAGGGCGTCATCTCCCTCGAAGAAGGCAAGTCCATGACCACAGAGCTTGAGATCACCGAAGGG
>JBCCRZ010000538.1:0-4753 GCA_039200855.1 Cyanobacteria bacterium P01_D01_bin.44
CCCGTTTCTCGATCGGTCGGCACTTGAACTCGCTTGACCGTACCATATTCTGCGAAAACAGATTGCAGGTCTTCTTCGGTGACCTCATAGGAGAGGTTGCCTACGTAGATTGACATGAAACACTCCATGTAAATTTAGACATTACAGAGAATTATTGAGTCGGAGCATCCCCTGCCAATCGAAATTGAACATATTGAACCGCCGAGTCTAATATCTCAGTGTCCATAATAAACCAAATAAAAGCACTTACGGCAAGATTTCAAGCCTTGCTATGTCAAGATTTCAGGGATATTGGTGGGGGTAGTGGGTGGTGGGTGGTGGGTAGGTTACTCTGTCCTTCTACTCTCTACCCTCTACTCTCTACCCTCTACCCTCTACTCTCTACTTCCCTTTACTCAGACTCGGGGGCCTCAGACTCGGGGGCTTCAGACTCGGGGGCTTCAGTCTCATCAGCTTCAGCTTCGGCAGCTTCAGCTTCGGCAGCTTCAGCTTCGGCAGCTTCTCTAAGGGTGGTGGCCTGGGATGCGTACTCTTCGGCTTTAGGGGTATTGCCCAAAGCCTGGTAAACCCTTGCCAATAGATTGAGCACGGTGTACTCAGAGCGCTGATCGCCGGTTTGGCGGGTGATCGGTAGGGCGGTTTCGAGCTGTTGGCTGGCGCTACCATAGTCTTCGAGACCAGCATGGGCCAGACCTAGCCCGGTTAGACTCAGGCTTTGAAAGGTCAACTGGTTGCGATCGCGCGCCAGGCTCAGCAGGGTCTCAAAGGCGGCGATCGCATCTTCGTATTGCTCGGCGTCTAGATGGGCAGTCCCCAGGCCGAGTAGCGATTGTAGCTCAGCCCCTGGAAAGCCAATCTCGCGGCTGAGGGTCAGGTGCTGTTGGTAAAACTCAAGGGCCTGGTCATAGGCTTGGGCATTGTGGTGGGTCTGGCCCAGGGTATACAGGGCAGCCAGCTGAGTTTCAACATCCTCAAGCTCGGTGCCCAGGGTGAGGGCGGCGGTACTGGTTGCGATCGCATCCTCGGTCAGCCCCAACTTAGACTGGGCGACCCCGAGATTGCGCAGGGCGGTGACTTCCCCGCGGCGATCTCCAATCTGTCTGGCGATCTCGACCGCCCCCTGGCTGGTTTGCAAGGCCGGTTCATACTGCTCAAGTACCAGCAGCGACGAGCCCAGCACGTTCAAAGCATTCACTGCTGACGGGGCGTCGTTAATCTCACGGGCAAGGTTCAGCGCCCCCTGGGCCGTCTCAATTGCTTCGGAATATCGTCCCAAATCGCGATAGCTAACGCTCAAGATATTGAGCGCATTGAGGGCACCCGAGGCAAAACCATTGTCTTGGGCCACGGTGAACGCCCGCTGAGCGTAGTCGACCGCCTGATCTAGCTGCCCTTGTAACTGGTGGGCCGTGGCCAGAATATTCAGAGAAACCACCTGTCCCTGGGGGTCTTCGAGATCTTCTAAAAGGGTTAAGGCTTGCTGGCCGTAGTCAATGGCCTCAGGATATTGCTCTAACCCCAGAGAGGCCAACCCCAAAATAGTCAGAGCCGCACTTTCTTTAAGCTGATCGTCACTGCCTCGGGCCAGCTCTAAAGCTTGTTGAGCTGAGGTCAGCGCTGCGGCGGCGTCCCCTTGTTCGTATTGCTGAAGCCCCTCGATCAGCCGTTGGCTGGTTTCATCCAGCGGTTCTGACGCCTCTGGCTCCGCGACTGCATCCGGGTCTTCAGGATTTGGAGCCTCAGGTTCGTCTGCCGAAGCTGGAGCCTCCGGCTCTGCCACCGCGTCTGAATCTCCGGGTTCAGCTGAGTCGGTCGCTGCGGGGCCAGTTTGGGCGTAGACTGCGTTGATCCGGAGGGGCGCTGTGAGCTGCGAAGGCATCCCTGAGAATGGCCGTGTCAGAGGCAAGGTTAAGAGTGCTAGAGCACCCAGACAAGCAAACGGATATCGAGCGCGCATAAATATTTATCGGGAAAATACTAAAAAAGCGGAGGATAGCCGCTGTCGGCAGTGTACATCAGTCTCTAAATTCTCGAACCTTGCACAGGCTTACGGTTAATCCTATAAAGTCCCAAGTATCTTCATTAAGTTACGACAGCGGTGATGGATTCAGTAAAGACCGCGTAAATTTACTAAAGCCGTGGTGGGCAGGGGGACAACGTCCGTAACATAATGCAGTCATCAGCAAGTACGTTTTGCTGCACGCGTAGGTTTGCCTAGATAGCTCACCTACATCCTTTCAACAAAAGCCTATTAGCGATGAATCCCTCGGTAACCTTGTGCGGCAAACCGGGGGTTTTTTTTAAGCCACATCCAGTTTGAAAACTTGAGGTTTTGCCAATAGGCAAACCGTTCAGACAAGTCCCTTAGGGCTTTCTGGATGTGGACGAGGTTCAGCCGTCTTCTGCTTCGCCGTCATCGTCACCGCCAACGGCCACGGGGGGTTGATAGAGATCTAACTTTTCTTTGACTAGCTTTTCGATCAAAACGGCAAAGTCAGCATCTTCTTGCAGGCGTTGAATGGTGTTGTCACGGCCCTGACCAATATTGTCCCCGTCGTAGCTGTACCAGGAGCCTTTGCGATTGATGACGCCGGTGCTTTCGGCCAAATCAACCAAACAGCCCAGGGTGGAAATGCCTTGACCAAAGAGAATATCAAACTCAGCAATGCGAAACGGCGGTGCCACTTTATTTTTAGCGACCTTGACCTTGGCCCGAATGCCGTACTGCTCATTGCCTTTTTTCAGCGTTTGGATACGGCGAATATCCAGGCGGACTGAGGCGTAAAACTTAAGGGCATTACCCCCTGTGGTGGTTTCTGGATTACCGTAGGTGACCCCAATTTTGAGTCGCAGCTGGTTTAAGAACACCACCGTGCACTGCGATTTGCCAATGTTACCGGTGATTTTGCGCAGGGCCTGGCTCATCAGTCGGGCCTGAAGGCCCACGTGGGTATCCCCCATCTCCCCTTCGATCTCGGCGCGGGGGGTGAGGGCGGCGACCGAGTCAACCACAATAATATCAACAGCGGCGGAGCGAATCAGCTGATCGACAATCTCCAGGCCCATCTCCCCCGTATCCGGTTGGGAGACCAGCAGGTTTTCGATATCAACCCCCAGGGCTTTGGCATAGACCGGGTCAAGGGCGTGCTCCGCATCTACAAAGGCGGCAATGCCCCCCTGTTTTTGGATCTCTGCGATCGCATGCAGCGCCAGCGTCGTTTTACCCGAGCTTTCTGGCCCGTAGATTTCGATCACACGCCCCTTGGGTAAGCCCCCACCGAGGGCAATATCCAAGACCAAGGCCCCGGTGGGGATCGTCTCGACCTGCATACGATTGGCTTCTCCCAGCCGCATGATAGAGCCCTTACCAAAATTGCGCTCAATTTGGTTAAGCACCTGGCTCAGAGCCTTTTGCTTTTCGGGCGATGAGTTTGCAGCTGCCATAGGAACCTCGTAAAAGAGCTAAAAGAACTAGGGGCTAGAAGAATGGAGAAAAGGATTTTGACGCACGTTTAAAGATTCGTCAAGGTCAGTATAGTATACCTGAACTACTTTAGCCGCTACAATAGAATTTATTAAGATTGGGAAGGTGAGTGGGTAATGGGTAGTGGGTAATGGGTAGTGGGTAGTGGGAGGGCGAGGTAGGTCAGGGGCTTATGGTTGTTGGGATTTGTGTTTTCCAGGATTTATCTTTTCTAGACGGTGATGATGAAAAGTAGGCTGGTGCAGCTTCTAGCGTTCCCAGGCTGGGTCGTGGGTATCGACTATACACCCTTACTGGGCTATCGCTGCTGGGTGATCACGCCGGAGTTGACAGTGCTTAACGATGGTGAGGTCTACGAAACCCGACAGGCTGCGTTGGCGGTTGGGTGTGAGCTGGTGCGACACACGCTGGGGCTGTGAC
Organism: Cyanobacteria bacterium P01_D01_bin.44; assembly: GCA_039200855.1. GTDB lineage: Bacteria > Cyanobacteriota > Cyanobacteriia > Phormidesmidales > Phormidesmidaceae > SIO4C1. The sequence goes on from JBCCRZ010000538.1 coordinate 3,905, forward strand.
GTCGAAAATGATGCTCTAGTATCGCGAACTTCGCAAAAGCATACAGCATAAGTTCTAAAGATTACACGCACCTTGAAGCTAATCAAGTTTCTAAGGCAGAATGGCTGAAGGCTGATGATCGCTATAAGTTGATACCCTTATTACAACTATTTTGTTGATGCTGTTGTGACTGAAACCAAAAGCTACAAAGAGACGGTTCTGCTGCCCAAAACCGAGTTCAGCATGCGGGCCAACGCCGTCAAGCGTGAGCCCGAACTGCAATCCTTTTGGAGCAAGAATCATATTTATGAGACGCTCTCCCAAGAAAATCCGGGTGAGTTGTTTGTGCTGCACGATGGGCCGCCCTATGCCAACGGTCCCTTGCACATGGGTCATGCTCTCAACAAAATTCTCAAAGACATTATTAACAAGTATCAGCTGCTCAAAGGCCGAAAAGTACGCTACGTGCCCGGTTGGGACTGCCACGGTTTGCCGATTGAGCTCAAGGTGCTGCAAACCGTCAAAAAAGAAGAGCGCGCCAAGCTGACGCCCCTGAGTCTGCGTCAAAAAGCCAAAGAATTTGCCACGGAGACGATTGACCAGCAGCGCACCGGGTTTAAGCGATTTGGCGTTTGGGGCGATTGGGAGCATCCCTACGCAACCCTACAGCCTGAGTATGAGGCGGCTCAGCTGGATGTGTTTGGCAAAATGGTCGAAAACGGCCATATCTATCGCGGGCTAAAGCCGGTGTATTGGAGCCCCAGCTCTCTGACGGCCCTGGCTGAGGCCGAGCTAGAGTACCCCGATAATCATGTTTCGCGCAGTGTGTATGTGGTGTTTGCGATCGCAACCCTCTCCGACACTGCCCAG
>JBCCRZ010000539.1:0-4753 GCA_039200855.1 Cyanobacteria bacterium P01_D01_bin.44
CGACGTTCTCAAAATGCTCGGCAATACTCTGCTTGGGCTTCAGTTTCATGAGTCGCTATCGGGGTGGGGGATCCTCATAACCCTATGCCGACAGCGACTCATCCACAAATTTAAGATGCGTTTGCCCTACCAGATGAGCACGAAGCCTTGATTGCCCTCTCCGATCAGGTAGAAGAGGCCAACATTAACCGTATTCAGGCCGTTGCAGACCTGGCACGCCTACGTTACACGTCTATTGATGAACTGATGGCGGAGTTGGAGCTGAAGCCATAGCCTATACCTGAAGCCAGAATTTCCCCAACATTGCAGGCAGCAGTCGTTGCTTTTTTCAGCGACCTTTAAAGGCACAGTCAGGCTGATGGGTAACGCTTACAATGAAAACGAATGCTTGCAGGGCAATCCAGAATGGCACACATTACGATCGAAATTCCCGATGAATTCGTTCAACGTTTAGAACCCATTCAAAATCAGCTTTCTGAGCTCTTTACGCGCTTCATATCCGCTACGTTGCCAAGCGAGTCCTCTAAGGATGTGCCCTTACTAACTCCTGCCCTAACCGCACCGCCTGCTGTCTATCAGGAAGTGCTCGACTTCCTGATCAGCCGTCCCACCTCCCAGCAGATTATTGGCTTTAAAGTTTCTGAACATGCCCAAACTCGTCTACGAGTCTTATTGCAGAAAAATCGGGATTTGGGCCTGAACTCTACCGAAAAAAACGAATTAGACCTCTACGAGCAGCTTGACACCCTCATGGGGCTGCTTAAAGCAAGAGCATTTGCTACTCTCAAACCCGCTGCTGAAGGCTAATTTTGACATGGTCTACATTCCAGAGGCATTGCGGCAATTGGTTAGCCAACGAGCCGCAGGACAATGTGAGTATTGCTTGCTCCACCAGACTTTCTCGATCTACAGCCACGAAATTGACCATGCAGTCGCTACAAAACATGGTGGACAAACCATCCCAGAAAATCTGGTCTTAGCCTGCCTACCGTGCAACCGTCACAAAGGCTCCGATCTCACTAGCATTGATCCGCTATCTAGCGCAATCACACCCTTATTCAATCCACGAGCCCATATTTGGCCCGAGCACTTTGAGCAGCAAGCTGGTTACATCTTGGGATCGACAGCCATCGGACGTACAACCGTCTTTCTATTACAGTTCAACGAACCCAGTCGCCTTCAGCTTCGACAAACGCTTGCTGTCCAGGGGCTCTATCCAGATATACCTGAGGGTGTGTGGTAGGAATCTGGTAGAAAGGCTTATTGACAACTGCTATGATGTTTACGTAGTGGGCATTAGGACGATTTTTCGACTTCGTTCGGGACGAAGGGGCCGCTGGTTCGAATCCAGTCATCCCGATTTTTTTAGGTACTGAAACCAGCGGCCCCTCGGGCCACGGGTACCCTGCGAGAAGCGAGCTACGAATCCAGTCATCCCGATTTTTCTAAAACCCACTGCTGAATGAAAAGTTGCCCTAAACCCGTAGATGCTACATGCCAAAACCTTTAGCTTTGCTAGCTGTCCGTTTTGACATGGATTTAGCAGTTTTGATTGGAGACCGCTTAACCTTAGGTTCATCCGCGATCGCATATCGGATTGCCCTCCCTTAGTCATGGCAAGCAAACCAAGAAATCCAATAGCGACACTTTGCCCTAGGGGTGTGATAGCAGTACCGTGGTCGAGAATACCAAAAGCTTTGTGATTGAGATTGATCCAGACATCGAAATTAAACCCTGGCAAAATCCTGGAATTTGTAATGAAGCTAACTCCATCTGACGCAAAATTGTTCTTTGACCTGATGTTGCCGTTGCAATGGTATGTCAGTCAGCAGGCAGAGCTATTGCCCAACATCAAAACCTTCAAGGCTTACAGAGATAGCCCATCGGAGGACAAAATAAAAGTACGAGACTATCTTTTTGCCCACCCTGAGCTGATTGACCCATTTGTCCAAGATAACCCAGCGGATTTTACATCAAAAGACCTTGCCATTGTGGCTGGATGGAAAAACTTTATCCACGGAGACTTTTTTATTGAGCGATTGCTGAAGAAATATAGTGTCTTTATCGATGAAAAAGATAACGTCTATGGTGTACTGAGCCTGACAGATGGGCTCAATGAAACCATTGAGAAGCGTAATCTACCGCTTCGAGTCAAGACTATTCTGTTGCCCTTCAAAGGGGCTATTGTCTACGATGGCTTCTTTCGCTGGTATAACATTTACTTTGGTGGGGGCATCAAATCATCTCTCAAACAAACCTACCTGATTGCTAAAGATAACAACGCGATTATTGAAACCCTTGACCCCCAAAAGAAAGCGAGCAAAGCCACTGCAAAACCATCCAAGAAAACCAGTCAAGATTGGACACCTCTCCTGAATGACCTGGCTGAAAATGCTAAAAAGCTAAGGGGGGGCGGGGGACAACCGGACACCTATAGTCCCATCTTTAGTTTGGTGCGTGCCAGCATTGAACTGGCTCAATTGGCCACAGCTGAACAACCAGATTTTGATCAACTGCTTAAGAAAGGGGCTCGATGCGACACGCTCTTACACCAGGTGGAGAATGCCATCTATAGAAGCTTTTGAATAACTTGGCTTTATAGATCACATGTACTAAAATGATAGTGCTTGGAATGTTTATCACACCCTTTCCAGGCAAACCATGCAAGTACAAGGGCAAGTACAAGAGCATCATGATGGCCAATCTACTGCTGATTGAAAGCCCCGGTAAACTCAAGAAACTGAGCCAAATCCTTGGCCCCGGCTGGACGGTTAAAGCCAGTATGGGCCACATCCGCGAACTCACCAATGACGGCGAAGACGCCCTTGGTTTTGACCTGGACGGCAATCAGATCAACTGTCGCTACACCCCCAGAAACACCCGCGCCAGACAGGTCATCTCCACGCTCCGGCAAGCTGTCAAGCAAGCCGATATGGTCTACATCGCCACCGACCCCGACCGAGAAGGTGAAACCATTGGCTGGCATCTGCAGCAGGCGCTGCGGCTGAAAAATCCGCGTCGGGTTGTCTACAGCGAGATCACCCCCACTGCCGTCCGGCAGGCCATTGCCCAGCCTCGCAACCTCGATCAAGATTTGATCGCCGCCGGTCGCGCCCGTGATTGTCTGGATAAGCTGGTGGGCTACAAAGGCAGTCGCCATGTGGTGTGGCCCTTGAATAATGGGGCAAAGTCCATGGGGCGAGTGCAAAGCGCCACCCTCCATCTGCTCTGTTTGCGCGAGCGCGAGATCCAGACCTTTACCCCTCAAGATTACTGGAGTGTCTGGGTCACCTATCAAGAGGGCTTTAAAGCCTTTTACCGTCGCAGGCCGACAGCTCGTCGCCGTAATGCGGATACGGCCAAGGACGACACCGTCCCTCAAAAAAATACTCCCGAGTCTGATCGCATCACTACCCAGGCCGAAGCCGATCGCCTGGTTGAAATGGCCCGTGCCAATCCTCATCAGGTTGTGACCGTCGAGGGCAACGTCAAACACCAATCACCGCCGCCCCCTTTCATCACCTCCACCCTGCAACAGTCCGCCGGGTCCAAACTCCGCTTTAACCCGGACAAGACGATGAAAGTGGCCCAGTCACTGTATGAGGCTGGGTATATCACCTACATGCGCACCGATTCGGTGGTATTGTCAGCCCCATTTCGAGCTGCCGTGCGAGACTACCTGAGCCAGCATGACCCCACCAATGTGCCGAAAAAAACGACCCAACATCGAGCTGTCAAAGGTGCCCAGACCGCCCATGAAGCGATTCGCCCCACTGATGTCAACCTCACGCCGCAACAGCTAGAGGGCTCTATCTCCTCAGACGCTGCCCAGCTCTACGCCCTGATCTGGAATCGAGCTGTGGCCTCCCAATGCTGCCCGGCTCGCCTGCGCAAAACACGGATAGTTACCCAATCCGGAGACGCCTTTTGGGAAACCCGAGGGCAGGTGGTTGAGTTTGCGGGCTACACCCGCTATTGGAATAACCTCAGTGCTGATTCTCAACTGCCTACCCTCCAGCAGGGCCAGCCGCTCCAGCTAAAACAGGCCCAGGCAGACCCAAAGCAGACCCAGCCCCCACCCCGCTACACCGAGCCTAAACTGGTGCAGCTGATGGAGCGCCAAGGCATTGGCCGACCCAGCACCTATGCACCGACGATTAAGACATTGCGCGATCGCACCTATGTCCAGTTGGTTAAGAGTAAGCTGCAGCCAACAGAGTTGGGTCTAGCCTTGGATGCGGCTTTAGGGAACCTGCTGCCCGATTTGATCCAGCCTGCATTTACGGCGCAGATGGAGGCTGAGTTGGATGCGATCGCAACCGGCCAACAAGATTGGCAAACCTACCTCACCGGCTGGTACCGAGAGTATTTCGCCCCAGCCCTTGATCAGGCCCGGACGAAACTCAGAACGGGGGGCATTGCCACCCATCCCTCACCCACAAAAACCGAAATTAAGCCTCTCCCCACCGCCCCACCTCACGTTCGGCTGGCTTCGACGGTGAGTTCAACCGAACCGAGCGCTCACGTCGAAGCCTACCACCCCACGTCTCATCACCAGGATGCAAGCATCTCAACCGGGAACTACAATAAATCCCAGAAGAGCAAAGTTAAATGCCCAAAATGCGGACAGGCGATGAACAAAATTCCGTCTCGCTCCAAAAAACTCAAAGCCAAACACTTTCTCAAGTGCGGTGCGCCTGGCTGCGGTACCGTGATGTTCTGGAACCCCAAACAGAAAGGGTATGAGCTGCCC
>JBCCRZ010000540.1:0-4749 GCA_039200855.1 Cyanobacteria bacterium P01_D01_bin.44
AGATGATGTCGTTCGGCTTTGGGAATCGCATTGTCATCCGCGTCGAATAGGTGACACAGATCGCCGTCGATATAAATGGGCACGCGATCGCCAACCGCCACAGGTCTATCGCCCTCTGTTTCAACAATCAATGTATCGCCGCCCGCAACTTTAACATAGAGATACGTCACATCGCCGAGGTGCTCAACAACCAAGACCTCGCCCATCAGCGTGGGATTGTTCGCATCGATACGAAGCGCTTCGGGGCGAATGCCGAGGGTAGCGCGATCGCCCACCATTAAAGTTTTGGGCTGTACGGGCACAGTCACCATTGCATCGCCAGGCAATCTGAGTGTTGTTCCTGAGTCTTGAACGCTGGTCGTCATCACTGGCAAAAAATTCATCTTGGGTGAGCCGATAAACCCGGCCACAAAACGATTGCGAGGATGGTGGTACAATTCCATCGGTGTGCCCACCTGCTCAATGACGCCCCCTTGCAAAACAACAATTTTGCTGGCCAGGGTCATCGCCTCGATCTGATCGTGGGTGACATAGATCATGGTAGCCCCAAGACTATTGTGGAGATTGGCTAGCTCCAGACGCATATCGCCCCTGAGTGTGGCATCTAAGTTTGACAGGGGCTCATCTAATAAAAACACTTTGGGGTTACGAACCAGGGCTCGACCAATGGCAACCCGCTGCCGTTGGCCGCCGGAGAGGGCTCCAGGCTTACGGTCTAATAGCGGCTCTAGCTGCAAAATGCGCCCGACCTCGCGCGCCCGCTCATACCGTCGTGCTTTGGGCACACCGGCTAACCGCAGACTAAAGGCCATATTTTCGGCAACCGTCATGTGAGGATAGAGTGCGTAGGTTTGAAAGACCATGGCGAGACCGCGCTCGTCTGGTGAGATATCGTTCATTCGCTGATCGTCGATTAACAGCTCACCGGAGGTAATATCCTCCAGACCAGCAATCATGCGCAGCAGCGTAGATTTACCACAGCCTGAGGGGCCGACAAAAACCACAAACTCGCCATCTTGAATGTCAAGATCGATGCCTTTAATAATCTCGGCGTCGGTATAGGTTTTGTGAATGTCTCTGAGGGTGACAGTTGACATAATTGCCTCGCTTTACACTAATTTGTTTTACTAAGTGAGTTTTAAGGGTTATTTTTTGCGAACGTTTTGCGAACTACTTGACGGCTCCGAAGGTGAGACCCCGGACTAGCTGTTTTTGGCTAAACCACCCAAAGAGAAGAATGGGGGCGATCGCCATAGTTGAAGCCGCCGATAGCTTGGCCCAAAACAATCCCTGAGGGCTAGAAAAGGAGGCAATGAACGCCGTCAAGGGAGCGGCATCAAAGGTGGTGAGATTCAGGCTCCAAAAGGCTTCATTCCAGGATAAAATCACGGATAGCAGCGCGGTAGAGGCAATGCCTGGCAGGGCCAACGGCAGCAGTACATAGGCGACCTCTTGAAAGGTCGTGGCCCCATCCATTCGATCGGCTTCGAGGATCTCTTTAGGCACTTCTTTGAAGAAGCTATAGATCATCCACACCACAATTGGTAGGTTAATCAACGTATAAATGATGATCAGCCCGATACGAGTGTCCAGCAAGCCTGATTCGCGGCCCAGAATGTAAATCGGCACTAACACCCCCACAGACGGAAGCATTTTGGTCGACAGCATCCATAATAGAGTGCCTTTTGTGCGTTTTGTCGGGAAAAAGGACATGGCATAGGCCGCTGGAATTGCCAGCAGCAGTGCCAGAACAGTGGCCCCTAAAGAGATAATGATGCTGTTCCAGGCATAGTTAAAATAGGCTGCCCGTTCTTGAACATCAATATAGTTATCAAGCGTCGGCGTAAAGAAGAACTGAGGCGGTGTTGCGACTGCGGCCACTTCTGTTTTGAAACTAGTGATAAACATCCAGAAGATTGGAAAAAACAGAATGCAGGCGACTAGCCAAGCCAGCAGTCCAATCAGCCATGAGCTTCGTTTATGGGGGGTTGCCATATCAGGTCTCCAAATCAAGTAAGCAGATAAACAAAATTATTTTTAGTATCACTTTTTGGTTGGGATCCCCCCTGCCCCCCTTAATAAGGGGGGGTGGCGTAGCCGGGGGATCTCTCGGGAACGCGAAACGATGAGTAATTATTACTGACGAGGTCCTTAAATCATGTTTCCAAATCACCTGGCTATTCAGCTATCTAAATTACGAGCGACACTCCGGACTAAGAAAATAGCGACGAGGTTAGCCAGGACGACGGCGATGAGTCCACCCGCAGAGGCTCCACCGACATCGAACTCTAGCAGCGCTTTTAAATAGATGTAGTAGGCTAAATTTGTCGTGGCAAGGCCTGGGCCACCACCCGTGGTGACGAAGATTTCCGCGAAGATCGTCAGAAAGAAGATAGTTTCAATCATCGCAACGACGGCGATCGCACGACTCAAGTGTGGCAAGACCACAAACCGAAATAAGCTTAAGGACTTAGCCCCATCCATGCGGGCCGCTTCTAGCTGATCGGTATCTAGAGACTGAATTGCTGTCAACAAAATGAGTAACGCAAACGGCAACCATTCCCAGGAGACAATCATGATAATTGACAGCAGCGGAAAATCGGAAAACCAGTCGATTGCGCCCAGCCCCAGCCCCTGGGTAATCTGAGCAAACAGGCCGTTAGCCGGATGCATCAGCATGTTTTTCCAAATCAGGGCGCTCACCGTGGGCATCACAAAAAACGGTGAAATGGCCAGCACTCGGGCAATCCCCTGGCCTGGGAAATCTTGATTAAACAACACCGCCAGCAGCGTGCCCAAGCCAATGGTAATGAAGAGTACGGAAGCAACCAGGACAAGCGTTGTGAAAATAGAGATCCACAGCGCCGGATCCGTGAGGATATAGGTAAAGTTCTGTATCCCATTGAACTCACGATTGTCAGGGGCCAAGAGATTGTATCGCTGGAAGGCATACCAAACCGCCATGGCCAGCGGCACTACCATCCATAGCACGAGAACAATAACTGACGGCGCGACAAGTGCTAGCGTGGGAATCTTTCGCTGCGATCGCACGGACGATCGCCCCTGCGGTGACCTGGTTGCTACTGAAGATGTCATAGTTTTTCCTCGATTAGCTGACTCAATCTGGTTGGCCCGAGCTGGCTGGCTGACCTACTCGATATATCCGGTGTGACGCATAAACCGTTCGGCCACCGCCTGCGATCGCGCCAGCGCCTGATCCACCGAGACTTGATCCGCTAAAGCCGCAGTCATTCGCTGTCCAACCTGGGTGCCAATCGCCTGAAACTCTGGAATATCGACATACTGCACACCCTTATAAGGCGTCGGAGAAGCCGCAGGGCTCTCGATATCAGCAGACTCAATTGACTTCAGCACCGTCTTGGCAAAGGGAGCGACTTTTTGATAGTTAGGATTCTCGTAAGTAGAGGTGCGCGTGCCCGGTGGCACAGAGACCCAACCCGATTCATCTGCCACCAGCTGAATGTATTCTTTAGAGGTGGCCCAGGTAATAAATCGCTGCGCCGCTTCGGGCGATCGCGACGTCTGAGGAATCGCTAACGCCCAAGACCAGAGCCAGTTTGAACCATTGGGATAAGAGGCAACCGGGGCCGGTGCGAAGCCCACCTGTTCAGCCACCTGTGACATCTCAGGGTTAGACAACAGTCCTGCCGCCACCGTGGCATCAATCCACATCCCACATTTGCCCGTTGAGAACAGTGCCAGGTTTTCATTAAACCCATTCGAACTCGCACCAGGCGGGCCATAATCATTCAAGATATCCACATAGAAATTAACCGCACTTTTCCACTCTGGCGTGTTGAGTTGGGGTTCCCAGTCCATGTCGAACCACTGTCCCCCAAACGTATTCACTAGCGTGGTTAAAAACGCCATATTCTCGCCCCAACCCGGCTTGCCGCGCAGACACATGCCATAAATACCGTTAGCCGGGTCGTTCACCTGGCTGGCCCACTCTCCAACCTGTTCATAGGTTGGGTTTTCAGCCATCGTGATGCCTGCTTGCTCAAACAAATCACGGCGGTAATACAGCATCGAACTCTCACCATAGAAGGGCAGCGCATAAAGCGTACCGTCTTGAGAAAGACCCTGACGAATCGGGTCAATGAGATCGTCAACATCGTAGTCGGCTGGCAGCTGATCGAGGGGCTTGAGCCAACCCCGTTTTGCCCAAATCGGCGTTTCATAAGCACCAATTGTTAAAATATCAAACTGACCGCCCTGGCTGGCCACATCAGTTGTGGTGCGCTGACGCAAAATATTCTCTTCTAATATCACCCATCGCAGCTCAATGTCAGGGTTATCAGCTTCAAAGTTACGAGAAAGATCTTGCATCACCACCATATCGCCGTTGTTGACGGTGGCAATCGTCAGCCGCGTTTTTTCGGTTGCTTGTGGTTTAGCGCCACAGGCTTGCAGCAACTGTATGAGTATGACGCCCACCAGGACTGTTGCTATTACCTTGGCGAAGCGAGACGTTCTTTTGCCACATCCAGCTCCCCGGTGTCTGCCTAGGGAAAAACTCCAGTTTCCAAATCGGATGTGGTTTATATGCACCGCTCGGCTCCTTCTTATTTCAAAAGAATAGGCTGATTTTGATTTTATATTTAGCTATTGAGCAAAAGCTCATTAATAGAATAATAAGGATATCCTGCTGAAAACTGAGAAGAACAATACAATTTGCAACAATTGATACCAAACACGGCTTTAAAGCTCAGCTTAGGATCCATAGCT
>JBCCRZ010000541.1:0-4739 GCA_039200855.1 Cyanobacteria bacterium P01_D01_bin.44
CCCTTGTTCTGCTCGACGAAGTCGGCGCTGGCACGGATCCGAGCGAAGGCAGTGCCCTGGCGATCGCATTGCTTAAATACCTGGCCGACCACAGTCGTTTGACCATTGCCACCACCCACTTTGGTGAGCTAAAGGCGCTGAAATATGAGGATGATCGCTTTGAGAATGCATCCGTAGAATTCGATGATGTCAGCCTGTCGCCTACCTATCGGCTCCTGTGGGGCATCCCCGGACGGTCGAATGCGCTGACGATTGCGCGGCGGTTGGGGTTGAGCCCGGCCATCCTAGACGAGGCGCAGACCTATGTGGCAGGGACTCAGCAAACCGATGTGAATGAGGTGATTGCGGGCTTAGAGGCCCAACGCAAGCGGCAGGAAACTAAGGCTGAACAGGCGGCACAGATCGTAGCTCAGGCTGAGAGGCTCAAGGCTGAGATTGAGCGAAAGGCGATGCTGCTGCGGGAGCGGGAGCAGGCGCTGAAGCAGGGGCAGGAGCAGGCGGTGCAGAGTGCGATCGCAGACGCCAAAGCTGAAATTGCCAAAGTCATTCGCCGCCTACAAAAAGGAGATATCACCGCCCAGGGGGCGCAAAAAGCCACCGACGCAATCAACCAAATCGCTGAGAAACAGCTGCCCACTGGCAAGCATCCCGCCAAGTTCAGTCAAGGGTATCGCCCCAAAATTGGTGAACGAGTGCGGCTGATGAGTTTGGGTGGTCAGATCGCCGAAGTGCTCAGCGACGCCGACGCCGACAGCAAGCTGTCCGTGCGTTTTGGGTTGATGAAAATGGTGGCTGATATCACCGATATCGAATCCCTTAGCGGCCAAAAAGCCGAGCCGGTCGAGAAACCCAAGGCAGTTCCTCAGCCAGCCCCGACCCAACCCGCTGCTCAGCCCTCTGGCCCGGCAGTTCGCACCTCTCAAAACACGATTGATCTGAGGGGCATGCGCGTCGTTGAGGCAGAGCCTGCCCTGGATGATTACATCGCCCGCGCCAACGGCCCGATCTGGATCATCCACGGCCACGGCACTGGCAAACTCAAGCGCGGTGTCCAGGAATATCTGAAGCGTCATCCCCAGGTGGAACGGTTCGAAGCAGCGGACCAAGCCGATGGCGGGACTGGCGTGACGATTGCTTATTTGTGATTGATGATCCGTAGATAGATCGGGACGATGGGTTCGCCGATTGATAGAGGTGGGTTAAGACTTGAAGGTTTCGGCAGCTTAACCCACCCTAAGATCACCTCACTTCCGCATCTCCCGCATCTCCCTCATCTCCCTCATCCTCCCCCTCTCCGCGTCCCCCCTCTCCGCGTCTGTACGTCCCCTACTCCGCCTTCTCCCCAATAAACGGCGTTCCCCAAAATCGCCAGTTTTCCTTATTAAACGGTGCACGCCATTTTCGAATCAGTCCTGACTCTAGCCGCTGACGAGGGCGTCGTGCTTCGGGGGCGTGGGGCCAAAAGGCAATGCCAAGCTGGCTGTCGAGGTTGAGCTGATAATGGATCTGGCGATAGTTCATCAGGTAGCGCTTGCAATCATGGATGCCTTTCCAGCGCTGGTTTGACTTCACCGTTTCACCCACATACAGCAGCAGGTCTGCCTCATAATCAATGACGAAGTACAGGGCAGCCACGCCCACATCGCTAAACTTCCACCGCCAAAATTCGGTATTTTGCTGGGGTAGCCGAAAAGGGTCAATCGCATCTGGGTCAACGGATGGGGCTGCCGCCTCAAATAAGCTCCCCTGGGCCATGCTCGGGGATACTTTAATTGCCTTCTGAAAGCTGATCACTCGAGACTTCCAGACTTGCAGCTCACCCCCCCCCATTGGCAAAGCAGTCTGCAAATTTTGATAACGAGATTTCCCAGCTGCTTGTAAATCACTCTCGGATAAAAGCGAAACTTGCTCACCTATCGCCATATTTCCATCCTATCGACCTGGTCGACTATATATAGCGTCTCAATCCTAAGTTAAAACCTCTAGATACGCTACCGATAGCGTTGTTGTTGATATTCTTTGGTTGATGAATAAAGGCTGTAAGCATCTGGATATAACAACTCAGCTTAATACATCAAGAATGCTTAAGCGAGAATGCTACCGAAGCCGCCATCGTAAAACTGAGCACCCGTATTGTACGGGGGCCAACGAAGAGTTATGACGCTATTTGGGTACCTTGATTATGTGGGTGCAAAACTTAATCAAAGAGAATTTGATATGGTTTTTAAGTTTTTACTGTGATAAAAGCTACTCTTCAACAGCGCTCCCTTACTGACTAAATAGGCCGGTTTGCAGTGTGGTTTGGGTCAACTTAGCCTCCAGCGACTTTGCGGAATCAAGCCTCAAGACAGTGAGTTAACTGATTAATAGCTGCCTTCGATAAAGGTTTCAAGAAGGTATTTTTTACATCAGTAAAAACCCTGTATCTAAAGCTATTCTTGAACAACACGGGGGATATGAAGTTTCCTGAGCGTCCTGACAAAACCGGTTTGCACTCGTATTGTCTAGTTAGATTCTTTAGGGAACTTAGTTAAACGACATCTTGCTTTAAAGATTTCTCTTTAGAAGGGTGTAAGCTGTTTATTTTCTCGATAGACCGAGCTTAGGGATTAATCTAACAACATGGTCGATACCGTCAAGGTTGCAAACTTCAAAACGACTGTCACAGACTCGGTTGGCATCATTTACCTGCCCCCCAGTTTTGCTGTCGTCGAAGCCGTCGCTTTTAAGCATAAAGTCCAGACATTCTTTGCCGAGTACCCCGAGGTCAAAGAGATTATTTTGGATTTTGAAAGCACCCATTTCATTGACAGTAGTGGCATTGGCGCATTGGTGATTTGCTATCGCCTCAGCCAGACAAACAGTGCCCAGGTCCGCCTGAGAAACGTGCCCCCCCAGGTCATGATGGCTCTGTCGATGACCGAGCTTGACAAGGTGCTTGATATTGAGCAAGCATCTGAGCTGTCTGAGGCTGAGCAACGCAGTCAAGGGCGCATCAGCTTAGAAAATCTGCCCGCTACTCACCCATCGGTGAGATCGCGAGCAAAGCGACTGCTTGATATTGTGGGAGCCCTGGTTGGGCTAATGATTACTGGTGTGTTATTTGTGCCGATTGCGATCGCAATCAAAAAAGATGGCGGCCCAATTTTCTTCAAACAAACCCGCTGCTCTTGGATGGGCAAACGATTTACGATTTGGAAATTTCGCTCAATGGTGCTCGATGCCGAAAAGCTAAAAGCACAGATTGACAATGAAGTCGAAGGCCCCCTCTTCAAAAACGAGAACGATCCCCGCATTACTAAGATTGGTCGCTTCCTGCGCAAAACCAGCCTGGATGAGCTGCCCCAGTTTTGGAATGTGCTCAGAGGCGAAATGAGTCTGGTCGGCACCCGCCCCCCCACGCCCGATGAAATCGAGCAGTACGAAGTGCCCGAATGGCGTCGCCTAAATGTTAAACCCGGCATGACCGGCGAATGGCAGGTCAACGGTCGCTCCAGCGTCAAAAAGTTTGAAGATGTGATCCGGCTTGATTTGAAATATCAGGAGTACTGGAGCTTGAGATACGACATCAAACTGATCCTCAAGACCATCTTTATCGTCTTTAGCAAAAAATCTGGCGCATCCTGAGGCATTAGGAGACAGGCATTAGGAGACAGGAGTCAGATGGGCAGAATCCAGCCTACCTGACTCCTTTTTCGTGGGAATATTCTCTGCTTTCCGGACTTTTGCCACCTCCCTTCCCCATCATCCCTACCTCCCCATCTTCCCCACCTTCCCTATCTCCCCACCTCTCCCTGTCGCTCTTGCTCCCTGGGCAAGGTGACCTTGGCCCCACCCACTACCCATTACCCACCACCCACGACTCCTTCCTCCCCTTGCCCAACGCCCCAGATGATCGATAATAAAAGCTGTTCATTCCCTGGAGTATGCGTGAATGCTGGCGAATTTGCTGGCAATTGTAGTTGGCCTTGGCAGCTTTACCTTTTACATGGCGGCCTTTTTTCTGCCAGAGGTGCATCGTAAATCTGACTTTCTATGGAGCGGCATCGGCCTGTTTTACGCCCTGGTACTGTGGTTTTGCGCGGGGCAGATGACCGGGGCGGTCTTGCTGGGTCAGTCGGCGGCAGTGTCATTGGTGCTGTGGCTTGGCTGGCAAACCTTGCTGCTGCGTCGAGCCACGACCCCCTCGGCCCAGCAAACCCCCGTGCGGATTGCTCGCGGGGGTGGGGGTCGGCCCAGACTGGAGAGCAGTCCTCGGGGGCGGATTGATCTCGAATATGAATTTGTCGAAGATGCGTCAGGGAGCAATCGGCCATCGGCTCAGCGGGAGGCTGACTTCTCTGAGCCCCCAGAAGTGCTGCCACAAATACCGCCAGTAGAGGTCGTACCCGCGGCGATGGCCGATGACATAGAAGCGGCCAGTCATGGGATAGGAAGCGATGGGATGATAGGAAAAGATGCGATCGCACCCTCCACGGACAGTGCATCCCCCAGTGTTTCCCCCAATGTTTCCGACAGTAAGTCCCTCGATGAACGTCAGCCTGCGACGTCCTTCAACCCATTCAAGAAAGTATTGATTTTGGCGGGCTGGCTCAAGGAACTGGTCACCGATTTTCGTAAGCCCAAGCCTGCTAAACCGATGATCGAGCTCCCCCCCCGACCGCGCTCAATTCCAAAAGCAGACAATGCCGACGTTAATATCAATAACATCAATATAGACAAACCAGAGTCTCCAGACA
>JBCCRZ010000542.1:0-4726 GCA_039200855.1 Cyanobacteria bacterium P01_D01_bin.44
CGGCACTTTCAAAGTCTTTGGCCTGCAAGGCGGCGGCATCAAGAGTGATTTCATCAACGATGGGCTGATTGTCAAACCCGATTCGACCATTACCACCTTTGAAGACTTACAGGGTAAAAAAGTCGGCACGATTCCAGGGATACAATGGAAAACGATTCTGTCCTACATCCTCAAGAAAAATGGCCTGGAGCCGGGGAACAATGTCACCATTGAGCAAATGGCTGTGGGGTTACATTTACCCTCGGTGGTGTCAGGGGCTGTGGATGCAACCCTGTCGTTAGAGCCCACCGGCTCAATCGCAGAAGCCACCCAGCAGGCGAAGCGAGCCATGGTTAATCCAGTGTCGATGTTCATTTCTGATCCGTTTTACTCCGGGGCCGCTGTGCTGACGTCTAAGTTTCTGACCGATCGTCCCGAGACTGCCCAAAAAGTGGTGCAGGTGATTGACGAAGCCACTAAAATCGCCAATCAGGACTTTGATAAGGTGCGCCCGATTATTTCCAAATATACTGCCCTGGAGCCTGATCAGGCCGCCTATGTGGCCCAACCGCGTCTAAGGGGGTTTGACGATCTCGATGCCACGGATTTAGATTCCTACCAAAAATTTATCAATGTTTTCTTTGATGAGGAGGTGCTTGAGCAAGAAATGGCGGTGAAAGATCTGATGTTAGACAAGGCAGAGTTAGGATAGATGCCAGAAAATCCGCTCAAAGCCTATCATCAGAAAATTCCCCACGATCCAAATGATGGAGGCCCTATCCACACTGAGGAGAAAGAGATTAGTGGCTTTGAGAAGCAAATCACCTCTCTCCACAACCTGATGCGCGCCAAGCAGCAGCTACCCAGCTTTGACTCGGTGCGCAGGGCCGCAGAAGAAATCGATGGTCGCTTTACCACCCAGGATTTCTCTGTCGATATTCCTGAGTTTTTACGAACTCGACTGCCTGAGTATGGCGAGAGGAGAATCCTGGCTGTAGAAACAGTACTCTGTGAGTTAGGCTACCTGACCCGCGAAGAACTGAGGCAGAGTTTTGACACGGTGGATCGTAATTCAGATCATGATCCAGAATCCACACAAACTATTCAGACTATTGATTATTTCCCAGAGATTGACACAGAGACCTATGGTAAGCCCCGTTATCACCCAGGAGACTTAGTCCAGGTGATATCTCAGGCAAAACCTGGACATATCAGAACCCCCGTCTATTTATTAGGCAAAAAAGGGAAAATAGCCAATTTTCAGGGCCTGTTTCTCAACCCAGAAGATTTAGCCCATTTCAAACCCAGGGTTTTGCGCTTGCCCCTTTACCTCGTCGAGTTTGATATGACCGAAGTCTGGGGAGAGCGTTGTCCTGTAAAGAGTCTCCAGGATAAGATTCGCGTAGAAATTTATGAACCCTGGCTGATTCCCCTGACTGGATCTGTCAATTAAGCCCCTGCAGATAACCCTATCAACTGCTTGTCTTGCTGAGATAGCTGATCGATCTGCTGTCTTAGCCAAGTTTCAAACTGTTCCTGTAGGAGTCGCTCACGCATTGCCTCGTCAAACCTGGCAGGAATACATTTTTCTACCCGGACCAGCACATGCCACTCTCCGAAAGGTAGGGGGGGGCCTAATTGTCTAACCTGCCGTGTGCCAAGTAGCGCAGCTAATTTTGGATGAAGTGAGCCTAACTCAACGGGGCCTAGCAAGCCACCAGTTGCCGATTCTGGACCTTCAGAATATTCACGAGCTAAGTCAGAGAAGCTACTTTCACCTGCCTGAAGACGGAAATGAAGCTCATAAATCAGGTATGGATCTTGGGTTCTGAGTAAAGCATAAATAACCTGATCTAATTGATGCTTGCGCTTTAGAAAATAGGACTTTAAAGTATGGCCCCAAGTCTCCCGTTTGAACTTTTCAAGTCTGAGCTGCCGGGTTGCCAAATGTATTAGCTGCTCTTGCTTTAACCCATACTGAGCCTGCCAGGCATGGCGTTGTGCCTCGGAGGTTAACTGTCGGTGTTGATAATACGTTTGAATAGCCTGCTGTATTTCGTCCGGAGTACAGTTTATGGAGGCAATGGCTTGATCGATAATGCTTTCACGCAAGACCTGAGGCATTAACCCATAGGTGGCCAACATAGGAATAATCGCTTCTGCCTGAAAAATATGATTACCAATCTGTAAAATGTTACACATTTTCTTATGAATAATGAGCTTATGAATAATGAGCTTCCACCTCTATTTCGCAACAGAATTTATGCCAGGATAAACCATCTGAATAGACTAAAAATTGTTACATAAAGAAGGCTATCCTTTGATAATTCAGGGTTGCGAAATAGAAGTTGGTGATTTAGAAATAGCTTTTGACTTCAAATCCATTGAAGTCAAAAGCTAAGCTCTTTGAATTCAAACTCTACTGTATAAGGGGTATTACCATTGGTCTGGTAGACTTGAAGATAGTAGGGGGAAGAGTCGTAAGAAAAGCCAACCCCTGTAATCTGTTCTGATGAGATGCCGCCATTGGTTGATATGGCAACCACCTCATTGGATTCAGCAATACCGTTATTGTTTCTGTCCTGAATCACTCGCATATCGGCATTATTCGCCAATCCAGTCAAACTAATGTCTACATACTCGAAATTGCTGCCTACAGAAAAAAGTTCAAATCTGTAGATGTCGCTAGGGTCAGAATTTCCCACACTATCATTGAAAGTTCGAGTACCAGATGGGGAACCGACATTTACGTCTGCCGGTAGAAGATTATTGCTTGGGCCTGGGCTGTTTTGGGAAATTTCCAGATCATAAGTCACGTTTCCAGAACTGCCGGGAGCATAACGCTCAACCTCAGCAAAATAGGTGCCCTCTGTAGCTAGAAAATCAATATCATCCTCTTGGTTACCCCCACGTCGAGATTGATCGAGTTTTTCGTCCCCTGAATCGAGGAAACCATTCTGATTACTATCGCGATATAGGTAAAGGTCGGCATCATCCCCACTAGTAATGTCATGGAGGTTCAGATAGATGTTCTG
The DNA here is from genome assembly GCA_039200855.1 of Cyanobacteria bacterium P01_D01_bin.44. Taxonomy (GTDB): domain Bacteria; phylum Cyanobacteriota; class Cyanobacteriia; order Phormidesmidales; family Phormidesmidaceae; genus SIO4C1. The sequence continues at coordinate 3,015 of JBCCRZ010000542.1, forward strand.
AGTACCCTGAATATTGAATTTAAAGACATCAGTAGGGTCTGATGTTGAGAGATTGTAGTTATTTCTGTGGATAGGTGTACTGCCGAGAGTACCAAGATAATGTGTACCCATTTTGTCTCCTAATTTATTTAGTAACGTTTTCACGAAAACCTGGAGTTATCGTTGTCAACTTTCCAGGTTTCTGATGTGCTTCGGAGAGATTTATAAATCCTGATGCATGCTGTCATCACGATTTTTTCTCTAAAGGCCCAACAACTTCATTCAAGACGATACAAGGCTAACTTCAGGGCTGAGAAGGGCTCTCTTATGGCTACTTTATGGCTGAGTTAAGGGTTTGATGACGGCGCTACATAGTCTTCTCGAAATCTTCCCAATTATTGGATAAACTCTAGTGGGGAGTATGACAACAACTCTGTTTTGGCTCTATTTCTAAGGCCTTGGCGGTCTCATAGACGCAGACATCGCGTTTGTCTGACGGGTTTAAGGGATGCACAAATCCAGATAGGGGAGGGCACCATTCGGACTATTCGATAGGGGTTAGACTCAGACCCTACGCCGTAGAGTCTAAGTGCGCTTCCTGGCTTGCTAATTCAACCGCATCTCGATACTTTAGTGTCATGGCAACGTTCCGTAGCTCCGAACCCATGTCAAACCTGCAAGCACAAAATAAATTCCCCTTCTACAAAGACACATCAGAGAACCATGACCATAGCCATAGGCCGATTAATGATGATGAGGCTTATTGGACTCAAAGGACAAGGGTTATCCAAAAACTGCTAGAAGAGAAAGGGCTTTTTACCGCCGCTGAGGTCAGACGCGAAATTGAGCGGGAAGACTCGGTGACGCCGATGCTCGGTGCCCGATTAGTGGCCCGTGCCTGGATGGATCCTCACTTTAAAGCCCGTTTACTTGCCGACGGCAAAGCCGCGTGTCACGAAATGGACATTGACACGGTTGAGATTAAACGACTTGAAGTGGTTGAAAACACAGTATCAGTTCATCACGTGGTTGTGTGTACCCTGTGCTCATGCTATCCCAGGGCCATTCTCGGATATCACCCACCCTCCTGGTATAAAAGCACGGCTTATCGAAATCGGGTTGTGGTTGATCCCAGAGGTGTCCTGGAGGAAGATTTTGGCACAATTATTCCAGCAGAGGTCGAAGTCCGCGTGATGGATAGCAATGCCGATACCCGATATTTAGTTATCCCGGTCAGACCAGAGGGAACCGCAAATTGGCAAGAAGAGGCGTTAATCCCACTCGTGACTCGGGACAGCATGATCGGGGTTTCATTCGCGGAAACCCCTGAACCCTAAAAGCTTTCTAGCCTGACTATATTTGGTTGCTGTCGATACCAAACCTTGCAAAATATCCACAGTATTCCATACCGTAATAGCTGACTGGTGATTGTGTATATTTCTACACAACGCCTTTAGTGGTAGCTGATACTCTGACTCTAAAGAAACAAGAAAGCTTTCTCTATTGCTATCAGATTGCTAATCAGCGAGAAAGCATTTTCTTAATTAAACTAGCGCTAATATTTTACCCCCCTTTCCACCGCAAAACTCGGGAGACATTATGCTGGATATAGAGTTGGTGCCCAACCCTGCGTTGGCTCCAGTGCAGGGCTTTTTTATGCTGTTGTTGCTGGGCCTGATTTCGCTGGGGGTTGCCTTTTACGTCAAGTCAAAGCTGGTAAAAAACACCCATGA
>JBCCRZ010000543.1:0-4715 GCA_039200855.1 Cyanobacteria bacterium P01_D01_bin.44
CGCGATCGCAACCGGCACCAGCCTGATTATTTTGAGCGATCGCAGCCTCGATCACGACCGCGCCCCGATTCCCGCACTGCTAGCTGTTTCAGGTCTGCATCACCACCTGATCCGCAACGGCACCCGCACCCGCGTCGGTATTGTCCTGGAGTCGGGTGAACCCCGCGAAGTTCATCACTTTGCTGTCCTGATCGGCTATGGCTGCGGAGCCATTAATCCCTATCTGGCCTTTGAAACCCTGGAGGACATGATCCAGGACGGCAGCCTACGAGACATTGAGCCTAAAGTTGCCTTTAAGAACTACATCAAAGCCGTCACCAAAGGGGTGATCAAAATTGGCTCTAAGATTGGTATTTCTACCATTCAAAGCTATCGCGGAGCCCAGATTTTTGAAGCCATTGGCCTTAACCGCGAGGTCATCGACCGCTACTTTAGCTGGACCGCCTCCCGACTGGAGGGGGCCGACCTGGCGGTGATCGCTCAGGAAGCCATCTTGCGCCATCAGCAAGGTTTCTCAGACCGCGACACGGTGGATGCCACCCTTGGGGTTGGTGGTGAATACCAGTGGCGCAAGGAAGGGGAAGCCCATGTGTTTGACCCTGAGACCATTCACCTGTTGCAAAAGGCGGTGCAGGCCAATGACTACGCTCTCTTCAAGCAATATTCTGCCCGCGTCAACGATCACGGCAAGAAGTTTTTCCGCCTGCGAGATCTGTTGCAGCTTAAGGAGCGCGAGTCTATCCCGATAGAGGAGGTCGAGCCGATAGAAGCGATCATGCGGCGCTTTAAGACCGGGGCGATGAGCTACGGGTCGATTTCAAAAGAAGCCCATGAGACCCTGGCCATTGCGATGAACCGCATCGGTGGCAGATCTAACACTGGCGAGGGGGGCGAAGATCCCGAACGCTACACCTGGACCAATGAGCTAGGCGATTCTAAAAACAGCGCCATCAAGCAGGTGGCCTCCGGTCGGTTTGGCGTCACCAGTTTATACCTCTCCCAGGCCAAAGAGCTGCAAATCAAAATGGCCCAGGGGGCCAAGCCCGGTGAGGGCGGCCAGCTCCCCGGCAAAAAAGTCTATCCGTGGATTGCTAAGGTGCGCCACTCCACCCCAGGGGTGGGGCTGATCTCGCCGCCGCCGCACCACGACATTTACTCCATTGAGGATCTCGCCGAGCTGATCCACGATCTTAAAAACGCCAATCGTGAGGCCCGCGTCAGCGTCAAGCTAGTGTCAGAGGTCGGCGTCGGCACCATCGCCGCTGGGGTCGCCAAAGCTCACGCCGATGTGGTGCTGATCTCCGGCTTTGACGGCGGCACCGGGGCCTCTCCCCAGACCTCGATCAAACATGCTGGTCTGCCCTGGGAGCTGGGGCTGGCCGAAACCCACCAGACCCTGGTGCTCAACAACCTGCGCAGCCGCATCGCCGTCGAGACCGATGGTCAGATGAAAACCGGACGCGACATTGCGATCGCCACCCTGCTCGGCGCTGAAGAATACGGCTTCTCAACCGCGCCCCTGGTGACGCTCGGCTGCATCATGATGCGCGTGTGTCACAAAAATACCTGCCCGGTCGGGGTCGCCACCCAAAATCCAGAGCTGCGTAAGCACTTCATGGGTAAACCCGAGTACACCGTGAACTTTATGAAGTTTATGGCCCAGGAGGTGCGCGAACTGATGGCTGAGCTTGGTTTCCGTTCGATCAACGAGATGGTGGGCCGCACGGATGTGCTGGAGCCCAAGCAGGCCATCGACCATTGGAAGGCTAAGGGTATCGACCTCTCCAAAATCTTGCACCAGCCCGAGGTTGGGCCCGAGATCGGTCGCTACTGCCAGATTCCCCAGGATCACGGCCTGGAGAAATCCCTCGACATGACCACCCTGCTAGACCTGTGTCAACCCGCCATTGAGAAGGGTGAGACCGTCAAAGCCACGCTACCGATCAGAAACGTCAACCGAGTTGTCGGGACCATTCTCGGCAACGAGATCAGCAAACGCCACTGGGACGGGCTGCCCGAAGGCACCGTGCATCTCCACTTCCAGGGCAGCGCTGGGCAAAGCTTTGGGGCCTTTGTCCCCAAGGGCGTCACCCTGGAGCTTGAGGGCGATGCCAACGACTATCTGGGCAAGGGCCTTAGCGGTGGCAAGATACTGCTGTATCCCTCGAAAGTCGCTACTTTTGTCGCCGAAGAGAACATCATTACCGGCAACGTTGCCTTCTACGGTGCGACAGGCGGTGAAGCCTACATCCGCGGCCTGGCCGGAGAGCGCTTCTGCGTTCGCAACTCCGGAGTTCAGACCGTGGTTGAGGGGGTTGGCGATCATGCCTGTGAATACATGACCGGCGGCAAAGTTGTCGTGCTCGGCCCCACCGGACGTAACTTTGCCGCTGGCATGAGCGGTGGGGTTGCCTACATACTTGACAAAGCAGGTGACTTTAAGACCCGCTGCAATCTAGAAATGGTCGATCTTGAAAGGCTAGAAGACCCCGAGGAGATCCGTGACCTTAAAGAGTTGGTGCAGCGCCACGCTGACTACACCGACAGCTCACGAGGGGCTCAGGTGCTCGCTAACTGGGAAGCGCTGATCCCCAAATTTGTCAAAGTCATGCCGCGCGACTACAAGCGCGTGATACAGCACATCCAAAAAGCCCTGGCCGACGGCCTCAGCGGTGACGATGCGCTATCCGCCGCATTTGAAGAAAATGCGCGGGATATTGCCCGTATTGGCGGCAGCTAGATTGCGATAATTTTTGAGGGGTGGGTTCGCCGATTGGTAGTTGCTGGCAAAGCGTTTAAGCCTCTGGCGGCTTAACCCACTTTCGCCCTTCGCCTTTCGCCCTTCGCCCTATAGCCCTGCGGGCATGGCTGTGCTAACGCCCTCCGCCCTCCGCCTTTCCAAAATCCAAAATCTAGAATCTAAAATTGTCATCATGGGAAAACCAACTGGCTTTATCGAATTCCTCCGCGAAGCACCGTCTGAGGTGTCGCCCGCCGATCGCATTCGTAACTGGGACGAGTTTCACCTGCCGATGCCCGACGAGCAGCTGCAAACCCAGGCGGCCCGCTGCATGGACTGCGGTACACCCTTTTGCCACACCGGTACTGTTATTAGTCGGATGGCGAGCGGCTGCCCAATCAACAACCTGATCCCCGAGTGGAATGACCTGGTCTATCGCGGTCTATGGAAAGATGCGCTGGATCGATTGCACAAGACCAACAACTTTCCTGAGTTTACCGGGCGAGTCTGCCCTGCCCCCTGCGAGGGGTCTTGCGTATTGGGGATCACCAGTCCCCCGGTGACGATTAAGAACATCGAATATTCCATCGCTGAAAAAGGTTGGGAGTCGGGCTGGATTACCCCGACCCCTCCGGCTAAGCGCACTGGCAAGAAAGTGGCCATTGTGGGCTCTGGACCAGCGGGGCTATCAGCGGCGGATCAGCTCAACAAGGCCGGTCACTGGGTCACCGTTTACGAACGGGAAGATCGCCCTGGTGGGTTGCTCACCTACGGCATCCCTAATATGAAGCTCGACAAAAAGCACGTGGTGCAGCGCCGCCTTGATGTGCTCGAGGCCGAGGGGATCACCTTTGTTTGCAATACCGAGGTGGGTAAGGACCTGCCCGCTGAGACCTTGATGAATGACTTTGACTCAGTTGTTCTCTGCACCGGGTCCACCCGCCCCCGAGATCTGCCCATTGAGGGACGCGATCTTAAGGGCATTTACTTCGCTATGGAGTTTCTCACCGAAAACACCCGAGCTGTGCTCTCAGGCACCCCTGGAGAGAAGTACATTTCGGTTGCGGGTAAAGACGTGGTGATTATCGGCGGAGGTGATACGGGCACCGACTGTGTCGGTACCTCGATTCGCCATGGCTGTGCCAGCGTCAATCAGGTTGAGATTATGCCCTGCCCGCCTGAGGCCCGCGCCACCGATAACCCCTGGCCCGAATGGCCGAAGATTTATCGCCTGGACTATGGTCAAGAAGAAGCTGCGGCCCTATTTGGGGATGATCCTCGGGTTTATGTCACGACCGCTACTCGCTTTGAAGGGGATGACCAAGGCCAGGTTAAAGCGGTGCATACGGTGGAAGTGCAGTGGGAGCGCGATGAAAATGGTCGCTTTACTCCCAAACACATTGTTGGTAGCGAAAAGGTCGTCCCCGCCCAGCGGGTCTTTTTGGCCATGGGGTTTTTGGGGCCTGAACAGCCCCTCCTCGATGCCCTGGGGCTGGAGCGAGATGGCCGTAGCAATGTCAAGGCAGAGCATGGTGACTATGCCACCAGCCTGCCAGGGGTGTTTGCTGCAGGTGACTGTCGCCGGGGCCAAAGCCTGGTGGTGTGGGCGATCAACGAAGGTCGCGGGGTCGCAAAAGCTTGCGATCGCTACCTGATGGGCTCGACCGACCTTCCCTAACCCCCACCTAATTGTCATGAAATCTAAAGAGCATCTCACGGCTTTTAGAATTGTCAAGAAATGCTGAGTGGGTTATACAGCGTCTATCTCCTGTGGGTACCTTGAGGACGCTCAACCGTAGAACTCCTATGATAGAGCGTCTGCATCATTACTCACCCTAAAAACCAAGGTACCTATCATGGATTTTGTTGTTGCCCAGATTAACCTGCTTAAACAAGTTGATCCCGTCATGTTGATTGTTGCCCTCGCTGTAGTTTGGGGGGCTGCTATGACCTGGACGGTTAAACAGTCTCCAAG
>JBCCRZ010000544.1:0-4713 GCA_039200855.1 Cyanobacteria bacterium P01_D01_bin.44
ATGCTTTGTTTAAGATGCTCTTTAGGGCTCTTTGCAGCGTCCCTTTAAAGGCATCGGGTGATGCCAGTGCTAACACCAACATCACCCTAAAAACTAAACCTAGCAACGAAACTCTCGAAACTAGACCTAGTTCAACAGATGTTAAACAGACAAACTAATCGACCAGCATTGGCGTGCTGGTCTTTTCATTTTAAAGGGTTTTCTCCATTCTTGATAGCTAATTTTGAGTGAACCTGACAATCCACAGGACAATCCTCCGGAAAGTATTTCCCTAAACCTAAAACTTTAGATGCCCGCCATGGTATTTTTCAACACGCCAGCCCGCTTCCCCATTCATTCGTTGCCCCGCGGGTTTAAAGGCAAAACCCGCTTCGGTGAACCCCTGGGGATACTGCTCTATTTCTGCAGGGGTGACCTTTAATAACTTGGCCACTTCAGAGGTGCTGAGAATCCAGCCTTGCTGGCAAGCTTGCTCTAACTGTTCTAGATAACTCAAGGGGTTTGGCGGCTGTGTGCGTCCCAGAATACTGGCAAACATCCCCATCATGTCCGACGCAGACGGCACCAAACCTGAGGCGTTTTGTTCTGACTCAGCAGATCGCTTCCCTCGATTCATGCCACGCATCTCCAGGAAAGCTGCCATACTGCCCCCCTGTTGAACAAATTGATGCAACTCATCCATGAGCCTTAGTTGCTGGCCATTTATAAAAGAATTTTTACCAATCCGTTCAGGCTTAATCCCTAATCCTTTTAAGCGTTCGTAAACAGCACTGCGGGCCAAATCTCCATAGCGGCCCTGGAGTTGACTGACTGGGAACCGATCTATTTCGCCTTGGCTCATGCTGCCATCCTCTGGACATTCCTCAGGATATCTCTGTAGTTTTTTAGTATGACTGATTTTGCATCCTCTGGACATTCCTCAGGATTGTATTCTGCCCCTGTGAGGACGTTCCAACCCCGTGGTCCGAGAGCTTTTAGCGATAATCCATCATTGCTGCTTTAAGGACGCCAAGACAGAAAATTCAAGCTGTTGAGCCGTTGAGGATGTGACGATCTGTTGAATTTGCTCTAAAACTTTAAGAAAAAGCGCTTTACAAAGCGTCCTTGTTTTCTGAGCATAGAGAAGGTCTACTGTACAGACAGGTATCAACACGACAGGTTTCAGATAGAGACCTGAGCAGATATTGATATATGTCTAAAGCAGATACCTACCCGACATAAGCTACATCCAGTTTGAAAACTCGAGTTTTTCCGTAGGGCAAACGACAGGTCTGGATGTGAACAAGATTTAGTTAGGAGCGCATTATTTGTGGAACGCACATTTTTAATGATCAAGCCCGATGGGGTTCAACGCGGACTGATCAGCGATATTATTGGTCGCTATGAAAAGAAAGGATTTACCCTGGTGGGCATGAAACTGATGGCCGTTTCACGGGAGTTGGCCGAAAAGCATTACGACGTTCACCGTGAAAAGCCCTTTTTTGGTGGACTGGTAGACTTCATTACCTCTGGGCCAGTAGTCGCGATGGTTTGGGAAGGTGAAGGCGTTGTCGCCTCAGCCCGTAAAATCATCGGGGCGACCAACCCCCTGACGGCTGAACCCGGCACCATTCGCGGTGACTACGGCATCACGATTGGTCGCAATATCATTCATGGGTCTGACGCCATTGAGACCGCCCGCACTGAAATTAGTCTGTGGTTCTCTGAAGACGAGCTAACGAACTGGGACTCGTCAGCCAAGGGTTGGATTTACGAGTAAGCTTCACATCTAAATTCAAAATAAGTAGGTAAACAAAATTATTTTCAGTATCAATTTCTCGTGGGGATCCCCCGAGGCGGTGACACAGTAATTATTTCTGCTTAGCTACTTACTGAATAATCTGGAAAAGGCGGTTCCTTGAGCCCGCCTTTTCCATTTCTAAACAGTTTCTGGCTCTTTTTCATCCGGAGCTGAGGCTGCTGCAACCGGGACTGTGAACGATTCACTTGCGGGGTCGGTGGGCAATGAGGCGTCTTCAGGCAGGGTCAAGGGTATCTCTGAGGAAATCGCAGCCGCTTCTCCTTGATCAGCAGAAGCCTCGTTGCTCTCATCCATCTCAGTGCGCTTCGAAAACCCCCAAATAAACAGCGCGGCAATCAGAGAAACCATTAGCCAGTCGGGGGGCACAAGCTCTGGATTGATCACTCGCAGCAACAGACGGATGCCGACAAAGGCGACGGTGACAAACCCGGCGTCTTCGAGGTATTCATATTCATCCAACCAGCGGATAAACAAACCGGCCATAAACCGCAGGGCGATCACCCCAATTAAGCCACCCAACAAAATAATTAAAATCTGATCAGAGAGGGCAATGGCAGTGGTGACGCTGTCCAGGGAAAAGGCTAAATCCGTGAAGGCGATAATCGGAATTGCCTGCCACAGGGAGGCAAAACGAGGCCCATGGTGATGATGCTGCTCGTCTTCGGCGGCGGAGAAATGCTGATAGACTAGCCACAGCAGGTAAGCGGCCCCAGCCACCTCAAACTGCCAATATTTTAAGACCCAGGTAGCAGTCAAGATCAGAGCAACCCGCAGACCAAAGGCAGCCACCAGGCCAAAATTGAGGGCGCGCTTTTGCTGCTCATCAGAGTCTAGCCCTTGGGCAATGGCCGCCAGTGCGATCGCATTATCCGCCGACAAAATCGCCTCCAGGGCAATCAGTACCGGCAAGATTAAAAACGTGTCGAGGCCGAGATTAGGCGACCATTCGAGTAATCGATCTAGCATAGACGCTTGGCAGATTCCTTAATAAAGACACTTCAAAATGCGATGGACATGATGATAATAGTTTTCAGACGTTAAGCATCATCCACCTGACTTAAAAAGCCACTACTTTTAGGGTATCTTGATTCAACCAACACCACCTGTGATTGCCGCCTTATTTGCCCAGTTTCGAGATCGATATCCAGCCGGTGGGCTGATGACAGAGCTGCTGATGCTGCACGAAAATCAGCACATTGTCCGAGCCACCGTCACCCTTGATGGGGTCGCACTTGTCACTGCGATGACGGCTGACCCCGATCTTGAGAAAGCCGAAGCACTCGCCCAAATCAAGGTGCTGACTCTCATGGGTATCTCCGCAGATGAACTCAAAAGTCATGGCCGGATACCATCTCCTCAAGATATCATCCCAAAAAACGAGCCCTCTGATGGGGCCGAGCTTCCCACAGCAGCCCCTGCTGCAGCGATATCGCCTGGAGCAGTTTCGCTGGAGGATATCGCTATCCCCCCTGAGGAGGAGGCCTTGGATATGCCACTGGACGAAGTTACCGACCTATTGCTGCCGACGCTTGAACAGCCCGACCTCGCTAAACCCTCAGTCCCAGGTCAGCCAGCATCTTCCCTAGCTACCACAGCGATAGAAACATTTGATAGCAGCACCAGCCCGGTTGATCTGTCCGACATTATTGCCCAGACAGATGTGGAAATGGCCCGACTTGGATGGAGCAGCCGACAAGGGCGGGAGTATCTAGAGCAGACCTACGGGAAGCGATCAAGACAGCAGCTTACCGATGAGGAACTCTTAGCATTCTTGCTACACCTAGAATCTCAGCCCACCCCAAGTGTTCGCTAAAATCAAGCAGCCTCGTTAAGCAACGACAGTGGGGCGACTGCCAATGGCATGGCGATCAATCACCTGATCGATCAAGCCATACTCCATAGCCTCTTGGGGCGACATAAAGAAGTCACGCTCGGTGTCTTCTTGAATGCGGTCTAGGGGCTGGCCCGTGTGGTCGGCAAGGGCATTGTTGAGCAGCTCTTTGATATAGAGGATTTCTTTGGCTTGAATCTCAATATCGGCGGCCTGCCCTTGCGCCCCCCCCAGGGGCTGGTGAATCATGATGCGTGAGTTAGGCAAACTCATGCGCTTACCCTTTTTACCCGCGCTGAGCAAAAAGGCTCCCATACTGGCGGCCAACCCAACGCAAATGGTACACACGTCGGGCTTGATATGGTTCATGGTGTCAAAAACGCCCAAGCCATCATAGACAGACCCGCCGGGTGAGTTGATGTAGAGATAAATATCCTTATCGGGGTCTTCGGCTTCTAAAAAGAGCATTTGGGCCACAATCAGGTTTGACGACTCAGCAGTGACCTGCTGCCCCAAAAAGACAATGCGCTCCCGCAAAAGGCGGGAATAGATGTCAAATGCGCGTTCGCCACGACCGGACTGTTCAATAACGGTTGGAATCATAATCTTGGTGTCTCGGAGCCAGTTAAGTTTTGACCACCTCCAAACCCATCGTTTGCCTCTGGGTAAAAACTCGTGCTTTTCGTGAAAAACTCGAGGGTCCAAACTGAAGGTGGCATTAGTCACAGTGCTTTTTAGTGACAGTGCTTTTTAGTAATTGTACAGACTTACCTCAATGGATAGGGGGCCAGACATGAGTGTGGATAACCCGAAATGAAAATTAATAGGGAACTCAATGGAAACAGTAGCGTAGCGCCTACCAGGCATCTTAAAACCTGACGAACGTCCGTAAATACGTCAATTTTCTTGAAGAAAACTCTCCAGCTTCAGGTATTATGTCGTCTCAAACCTATCTATTTGAGCCCCCCTAGCACCCTCATGACCTCTACTGTTACTCCGCTTCGTACTCAAACCTTGCCGCAGGACGCCCAAGCCCGTTTGCAGGCGCTTCTCCAACAGACAATGGCAGGCACGCAGACAG
>JBCCRZ010000545.1:0-4700 GCA_039200855.1 Cyanobacteria bacterium P01_D01_bin.44
ACTTAAACTTTCACTCCTGGGTAGGTATTGGTAGGGAATGTTTCAAAAAGCAGGTTCATCTGCTAGATTTCCCGCTTTGCCAGCTAAACCGGTCCAGTTTGAAACCTTGAGCTTTTACCTAAGTGCAAGAAGTACAAACTGCGGTTCTGGATGTGGACAGGGTTTATAGTGAAGGGCCATAGATAGCCAGCGTCGGTGGCTATGGCCGGTTAGGGTTAAGCACTCCCCATTGACAGGAATGTGTCGTTTTCCGTAGCCAGCTTCCAAATGTGCGCGGAAAGCTTGCGAAAGTGTGGACTCTCTTAGCTTAGTTCTGCTTTTGCGTACTTAAGATTGTGGCAGGACACTAATCCTACTGTCTGTGATTCGGATTAATCCTTACTATTTATAAATGGGGCCTTGGCATCGACCCTATGTTGTAAAGCGTGGGTTTTTTCTGCCAGGTTGTCTCTGCCAGGTTGTCTTAAGACCTAACACACCAGTTTTGCAGATTTTCCCCTCCTTTCAACCGTCTTCAGTCTCAGCAACTCAGTAGTTCTCTGTCATAACGATTGTCAAATGGGTAACAAGCGCGTGAAATATACTCAGTCAAGTCATCAGTTCCCTTCAGCAGAGGCATCGACACCGTGGTGGATTGATGAAGAGCGAGATGCCTGCGGGGTGGGCTTTATTGCCGATCAGCAGGGGCGTGCAAGTCATCAATTGCTGACCGATGCTCTGAACGCGCTGGGCTGTATGGAGCATCGAGGGGGTTGCTGTGCTGACCAAGACTCTGGAGACGGTGCGGGCATTATGACGGCGGTGCCCTGGCAGCTGCTGCAAGCCTGGGGCGATACGCGCTCAATAGGTCCCCTTATCCCAGGACAGGTAGGGGTGGGGATGGTTTTTCTCCCTCAAAATGCTGCGGCTGCACAGATTGTCCGCAGCGAGTTTGACAAGGTTGTCAGGCAAGCTGGTTTTAAGTTGCTGGGCTGGCGGCAGGTGCCCGTGGCTCCAGAAACGTTAGGTCCTTTGGCGAGAGAGTTTCAGCCTCAGGTGGAGCAGGTGTTGGTGAGGTCAGCCAACTTGAGTGGGGATGAGTTAGAACGTCAGCTATTCTTAGTCAGACGAGGGCTACAGCGTGCCCTTGAGGCCGTTAAAGCAGCCTGCCCTGTGGAGATGCAAGCTGCCCTTAAAGAGACCTACATCTGCTCTCTATCCGGTCGCACCATTGTCTATAAAGGCATGGTGCGCTCTGAGGTGCTGGGGCAGTTTTTTCTGGATTTGCAAGATCCAGCCTATGTCAGTGCCTTTGCCGTTTATCATCGCCGCTTTAGCACCAACACCCTGCCGAAATGGCCCCTGGCCCATCCGATGAGGCTATTGGGGCACAATGGCGAAATCAACACCCTGATTGGCAATATCAACTGGATGATGGCGCGACAGGCGGATCTAGACCATGGGGTTTGGGGCGAGCACTTGGAGCAGCTCAAGCCCATCGTGAATGCTGAAAACAGCGACTCAGCTAACCTCGACAACGTGATGGAGCTGCTGGTGCGCTCGGGTCGCACACCGACTCAGGCCCTGATGATGATGGTGCCGGAGGCTTATCTTAACCAGCCCGACCTGATAGATCACCCTGAAATTGTTGACTTTTATGAGTACTACAGTGGCATTCAAGAGGCCTGGGATGGGCCAGCTCTAGTCGTCTTTAGCGATGGTAAGCAGGTAGGGGCGACTTTGGATCGCAACGGGCTGCGCCCGGCCCGCTATGTGATTACCCGCAGCGGCTATCTGGTGGTGTCCTCAGAGGTAGGTGTGGTTGATTTGCCCCTGGATGAGATCGTTGAGAAGGGCCGTTTAGGCCCTGGGCAAATGATTGCCATCGACCTCGAAAGCCATGAACTCTTGAAGAATTGGGACATTAAGCAACGAGTGGCCCAGACGCAGCCCTATGGCAACTGGGTGAAGGCAAATCGCCACGACGTGGAGCCGCAGCTATTTAACGAAGATAGCCAACTTGATAAAGCTTCATTGCTCAGGCAGCAAACTGCGTTTGGCTACACCGCTGAAGATTTGGACATGATCATCCAGGACATGGCGGCTCAGGGGAAAGAGCCCACCTTTTGTATGGGCAATGATACGCCGCTGGCGGTGCTCTCAGATAAGCCGCACTTGCTCTACAACTACTTTAAGCAGCGGTTTGCCCAGGTGACTAATCCGCCAATTGACCCTTTACGGGAAAGGTTGGTGATGTCTTTAAATATGCAGCTCGGGGCGCGGGGCAACCTGCTGGATGAGAAGCCCGAGTATGCCAAGCTTTTGAAACTCGAGTCGCCAGTGCTCAACGATCGGGAGCTAACCCTGATTCGCGAGTCGGATTTGAAGGTGACTAACCTATCCACGCTCTACAGCCTGAGTGATGGCCCAGCTGGATTGCAGAAAGCCGTGGAAGCTTTGTGTCGGCAGGCAGATGCGGCGGTGAAGGCAGGTGCTGAAATTTTGGTGATTAGCGATCGCATCGACGCCGCTGACAAAGCCGCCTGGGTCTCAGCAGAGCAAACCTATATTCCCCCGTTACTGGCCGTGGGAGCAGTTCACCACCATCTGATTGGCGACGGCCTGCGGATGAAAGCCTCGCTGGTTGTGGATACTGCCCAGTGCTGGAGCACCCATCACTTTGCCTGTCTGGTCGGCTATGGAGCCAGCGCGATTTGCCCCTATCTGGCGTTAGAAAGTGTGCGCCACTGGTGGGCCGATGCCAAAACCCAGAAGCTGATGGAGACCGGCAAGCTGCCTGAGGTCAGCCTCAACGGTGCTCAGGATAATTACCGTAAAGCGGTCAAGGCGGGCTTGCTAAAAATCCTCTCGAAGATGGGGATTTCGTTGCTTACTAGCTATCAAGGCGCTCAGATTTTTGAAGCGGTGGGGATTGGTCCCAGTTTGCTCAATTTGGGCTTTAAGGGTAGCGTGTCGCGGCTTGGGGGGCTCAGCGTGGAGGAACTGGCCCAGGAAACCGTCCGTTTCCACAGCAAGGCCTTCCCGGCGCTGACCATTAAAAAGCTTGAGAATATGGGTTTTGTACAGGCCCGACCCTCAGGTGAATATCACATGAACAACCCCCAGATGACGAAGCTGTTGCACAAGGCCCTGAAAACCAAACAGCACGATCATTACGAGGTTTATCAGCAGCAGCTCCAAAATCGCCCGATTACGGCACTGCGGGATTTGCTCGATTTTAAGAGCGATAGCGCCAGCGCTGACTCGTCAGTTCGCAACGCCCTAGACCTTAGCGAAGTGGAGTCGGCAGAGGCGATCATGCAGCGCTTTTGCACCGGGGGTATGTCCTTGGGGGCGCTGTCTCGAGAGGCCCATGAAACCCTTGCGATCGCAATGAACCGCATCGGCGGCAAGTCCAACTCGGGCGAAGGCGGCGAAGATATCGTGCGTTTTAAGGTGCTCTCGGATGTAGACGACAGCGGCTTATCCGCCACGCTGCCCCATCTCAAGGGGCTGAAAAATGGCGACACGGCCAGCTCTGCGATCAAGCAGGTGGCCTCGGGGCGATTTGGCGTGACTCCCGAGTATTTGATCAACGCTAAACAAATTGAAATCAAGATGGCCCAGGGGGCCAAGCCCGGTGAGGGTGGTCAGTTGCCGGGTAAAAAGGTGAGCGCCTACATTGCTACCCTGCGCCGTTCTAAGCCGGGGGTGACGCTGATTTCGCCGCCGCCCCACCACGATATCTACTCCATTGAGGATCTGGCCCAGCTAATCTTCGATCTGCATCAGATTAATCCCAAGGCAGGGGTCTCGGTGAAGCTGGTGTCCGAAGTGGGTATTGGTACCATTGCCGCTGGGGTAGCCAAGGGCAACGCCGACATTATCCAAATCTCTGGGCATGATGGTGGGACTGGGGCCTCCCCCCTCAGCTCTATCAAGCACGCCGGGCTGCCCTGGGAGCTGGGCCTGAGTGAAGTGCAGCGAGTGCTGATGGAAAATCAGCTGCGCGATCGCGTCATTTTGCGGGTGGATGGGGGCCTCAAAACCGGTTGGGATGTGGTCATGGGTGCCCTGCTGGGGGCCGAAGAATATGGCTTTGGCTCGATCGCGATGATTGCTGAAGGCTGCATCATGGCACGGGTGTGTCATACCAATAATTGCCCGGTGGGCGTTGCCACTCAGCGCGAGGAGCTGCGTAAGCGGTTTACGGGCATCCCTGAGCATGTGGTGAACTTCTTCCACTTTATTGCGGAGGAGGTGAGATCGCTCTTGGCCCGACTTGGCTATCGCTCTCTAACCGAGATTATCGGACGCACCGACCTGCTCAAGCTAAATGCCAATCGTCAACTCACCAAAACCCAGTCCCTTGACCTGGGTGCGATCATCAATTTGCCCGATACCCGCGAAGACCGCAGCTGGCTAAAACACGAAGCAGTCCACAGCAATGGCCCTGTCCTTGATGACGAAATGCTGACCGATGCAGACATTGCCCAGGCAATTGCTAACCAGGGCAGCGTCAGCAAAACCTTTAAGGTGATCAACACCGATCGCACTGTCGGTGGGCGCATCTCAGGGGTCATTGCTCAAAAATATGGCAATGCGGGCTTCGAAGGACAGCTCAATCTCACCTTTGAGGGCAGTGTCGGACAAAGCTTTGGAGCTTTTAACCTGCCAGGGATGCAGCTAACGCTGGTGGGTGAGTCTAACGACTATGTGGG
>JBCCRZ010000546.1:0-4697 GCA_039200855.1 Cyanobacteria bacterium P01_D01_bin.44
CAGTTGGAATATCTAAAAACCCTATATGTGGGCGGCGATTCACTACATGAGTGCTTACGGTAGCACCATAATTCCAATTTTTCTAGTGTTTTGAAGAAATGTATAACGCTAGATGTGGAGAGGGGTGGATTTTTAGATTTTAGATTTATAGCCCAAGGGGCATGGCTCCGCTTTGCTTCGCTAGAGATTTTGGAGGGGATGGTGATGGGTAATGGGTGATTGGTGATGGGTAATGGGTGATTTGCACATACCCACTACCCGCTACCCACTATCCGCTACCCACTACCCACTACCCGTTACCCACTACCCATTACCCACCACCCACTACCCATTTTGCTTTCCAGAGAATCTCGGTTATAGTCCACCCCCCAGTTTGGGCACCTTGGGTCATATCCACTCCTGTTAATCTGGCCACGCTATGACTGCGATATCCCAGGCTCTATCTACAACTTCGAACGGCTCTGTGGCCGCAGCTGAAATTGCCCTGATCATTCCGGTACGCAATCGTTGGGGCTATACCCAGGTGATTTTGGCCCAGCTGACTGAGCAAATTGGGGAAGCGCAAATCGGAGGAGATAGCCGCATCCAAATTATTGTCGTGGATGATGACTCGACCGATGGCACATCTGACTATATCCAGCAAGGCTTTCCGGCGGTGCATCTACTCCGGGGAGATGGCGACCTGTGGTGGACAGGGGCGATTGCCCAGGGGATGGATTATGCCGTGCAGCAGCTCAGTGTCCGCTATGTGGTGTGGCTCAATGACGATATTGTGCTGGCGGATGATTTTATTGAGCAGCTGATAGTGGAGTGCGATCGCATCGGTGACCAAAAAATCATGACTGGCGGCATCATTCGTGCCGAGGCCTATCCTGACTGGTTGGTCTTTGGGGGGGTGGTAGCCAGTCGCCCGATTAACGACATCCGTCAGTTTGATCAGCAGCCGATCTTGCCAGTACATACCCTCAACGGCAATATTGCCGTGATGCCCACTCAGCTAGTCGCCGATGTGGGCTTACCCGATACCCGACGCTTTCGCCACTACGGCGGCGACTTTGAATATGTCTGCCGGGCCAAAGCCGCTGGTTACAAGGTGTGTCTATCCAGTCTGTTACAAGCCACCACTGACTACAGCTCCAGCGACGTCAAGCGCTATATGCCTCTCTGGATTCAATGGTCGCTGAGCCCGACGCTGGTCGAAAAATGGAGCGTGCTCAAAAAATTGACCAATCGTAAATCGCCCCACAATGTTGAGCACATGGTCAACAGCATCTACCGAAATGCTGCCTCGGTGCCGACCTGGCAATACACTGCGTTTTATTGCAAAAAATTGGTGAAAATCGTTGGCAGTGAGCTGATTCCCCGTTCGATTCGCCAGCAGCGTATTCAACGCTATCTAGCTGACCAGCGAGTACCTCCTGAAGTATCAGGGACGCTGTTGAACCAAGCGTCGCGGCGAATCTGATTGCCTGACGATTTTGTGAAGAAGAGGCGAATCAAATACCCTATACACAAGCGAGAGAGTTCACACCGGGGCAACGTAATTGGAAAGCTTATTGAAATTTGACCCCTAAGTCATGCGCCAGCTAAATCTGACTCGACACTATCCCTATTGGCTCTCAAAGGTGCAAGCTGCCCTCGTGGCTCCTTCTAAATTTGACTATCGGCTGCTGACCCTGGCGATGCTGCTAGGGTATTTCTCAATTATTTTGCTGGGCAGCTTTTTTGGCCCTTACCATGTTTTTTGGCAGAAATTATTTAACGTCAAAACCATGTACCCGGCCTTCGCTGATCTCCGGGTGCTAACCTCTGGGTTTGAATGCGCCCGCCTCGGTCATGATGTCACCCTGGATAACCCCTGCGACCCCTGGGGGCGACCTAGTCCCTATCCTCGACTTTGGTGGTCTCTGGCCAGTCTGGGGATTGATCAGTCCCACACAATCGCCATCGGCATTGCCATGGCGGTTATCCTCTACGGCCTAATTTTTCTATTTATTGGCAAACTCAATTGGGTCCAGGGGCTTTTCTATGGCCTGTTTCTCTGCTCGCCCACTGCCATGCTCATGGTTGAGCGGGGGAATAACGACATCCTGATTTTTTATCTCTTTTTGGGTGCGATCGCGCTTCTAGGTGCGCGTCAGTACATTGTCCGATTGCTGGGCTACGGTTTGATCTACTTCAGCATGATGCTAAAGCTGTTTCCCATTTTTGGGCTGGTGGTGATTTTGCAAGAACGGCGTCGGCAATTTTGGTTGACTGCCTTGATAGTTGGCATTGCGGTAGCCCTTTATCTGAGTCTGGCAGGTGCCGAAATCGATGCAATTTCCAGCATTTCACGGGCAGCAGAAAGTTCACCTAAGTTCACCTACGGTCCCAAGATTTTGCTGCTCCAGCTTCAGCAGTCTCAGCACCTCGTTCGAGGGCTGTTCAATGTCTTCGGATTCCTACTGTTACTGCCAGGGGTGATAACCCTGATTCGCAATACTCATCCTAAGTTATGCAAAGCCCCTGATCTCGATCAAGGCCCCTATGTCAGTGCTTTTCGCCTGGGAGCCTCGATCTTTATGGCGACCTCCCTGGTGTCTGTCAGCTGGGATTATCGGCTATTTTTTATCCTGCTGACCTTGCCACAGCTGTTTGAGCTGATTGCTAAAGTCGAACGGTTTGCTCCTGGTTCGGTCTGGTTACCGATCATGACCCTGCTGGCTGTGCTCTCAACGATGTACCTTTCCAATATTTCGATCCTGGATGAAGGCGTCAACGGCATTTTACTGATCCTTTACGGCTACCTTTTTTGGCTACTGCTGCCCCGCTGGCTCAAACAAGACACCCGCCAAATTATCCAAACCTTCAGGTAAGCGATATGTTCGGAGGGTGGGCTCGCAAGCAGAGTTCGGAGGGTGGGCTCGCAAGTTTGTAGATGATGGATTTGTGTTAAAACTGCTGGCAGCTTAGCCCACCCTACGGTGATTTCCTTCGCTGGTCACCCGAACCCCATCCTATAGCTCTCCCCCACCCTCCCCATCTCCCCTCCCCTCCCCATTTCCCTACTACCCATCACCCACTACCCATTACCCAATTCCCCAGGTGAGGTAACCCGAACTTCTCAGACGGGAGACTCCCCTTGTGTAGAAGGCGTGAAGTCGGAACAATGGTTATTTAGAATTTGATCTCAATTGCTAATCGCTATGACTACAGTGCTCGAAAACGGAAATATCAGCATCCATACCGAGAATATTTTTCCGATTATCAAAAAATGGCTGTACTCAGATCATGAAATTTTCTTGCGAGAGCTAGTGTCCAACGGCGTTGACGCGATTAATAAGCTCAACATGGTGTCGCGCACCGAAGACTTTACCGGCGAGCTGGGTGAGCCCAAAATCAAAATCCACATCGATAAAGATGCTAAGACCCTCAGCTTTACCGATAACGGCATCGGCATGACCGCCGAAGAGGTTAAGAAATATATCAACCAGGTCGCCTTTTCCAGCGCCGAAGAGTTTGTCTCTAAATACCAGGAAAGTACCGATCAGCAGATTATCGGTCACTTTGGCCTGGGCTTTTACTCCTCCTTTATGGTGGCCAATAAGGTCGAAATCGATACCCTGTCTTACCAAACCGAGGCAGAGGCCGTTCATTGGTCCTGCGAAGGCTCTACCTCGTTTGAGCTGAGCAGCTCTGAGCGCACCGAGCGAGGCACCACGGTGACGCTGCACCTGATGGAAGAGGAGCTGGAATATCTAGAATCAAATCGGATTCAGCAGCTGATCAAAACCTACTGCGACTTTATGCCTGTTGCCATTGAGCTAGAGGACGAAGTCGCCAATAAGCAAATCGCCCCCTGGAAAAAATCCCCCAGCAACCTCACCGACGAAGACTACCTCGAGCTTTACCGCTACCTCTATCCATTTCAAGAAGAGCCGCTGCTGTGGGTTCATCTGAATACCGACTACCCCTTTGTGGTCAATGGCATTCTCTACTTCCCGAAACTGCGGCCCGATGTGGATGTCACCAAGGGCCAAATCAAACTTTTTTGCAATCAGGTATTTGTCAGCGACAACTGCGAAGAAATCATCCCACAGTTTTTGCTGCCCCTACGCGGAGTCGTCGATAGCACCGATATCCCCCTGAATGTGTCTCGCAGCTTTTTGCAAAGCGATCGCACCGTTCGCCGGATTGCTGACTACATTGCCAAGAAAGTGGGCGATCGGCTCAAAGAGCTCTACCGGGACGATCGTGCCCGCTATATCCAATGCTGGCAAGACCTCGGTGTGTTTGTGAAATTTGGCTCTTTAAACGACGACAAATTCAAAAAACAGGTAGAAGATTTGGTCATTCTCCGCACGACGGCAACCTTGGGTAGCACCGATGAAGCCCCCAAGGTTGAGGTCGAACAAGACGACGCCTGGCAAACCGTCGATGCCCCCGCCACTGACGCCGATGGCAATTTCTACACCACCATCAAAGAATACCTAGAGCGCAATAAAGAGCGCCACGAGAACCGCGTCTACTATGCCACTGACGAGGTTTCTCAGGCCACCTACATCGATCTGCACAAAAGCCAGGGGCTAGAAGTGCTGTACATGGACTCCTTCATCGACACCCACTTCATCCCTTTCCTCGAGCGCGAATATTCCGACGTGCAATTTTCCCGTGTGGATTCTGACCTGGATGACACCCTGATCGAGTCTGAGCAA
>JBCCRZ010000547.1:0-4696 GCA_039200855.1 Cyanobacteria bacterium P01_D01_bin.44
ACCACACACTCAAAAGGAATTTTGATCCCGTGCTCAAAAGCTTCCCCTAGAATCGGTTCGGTCGCTGGAATTTCGATTGTTTGTTCAAAATTTTGGGGTTTGTTAATCAACGTGACCCTGTACGTTTGCATCGGAAATGCCTCAGAATCTGTTCCTATCCTTTCGCATCAACCAGAGAACTTCGGTATCAATCAATACGCCCTAAAGGAGAATTAGAAGAATGACCCTCACCCACAATACCTTAAGCCCGGACTTGCAAACCTGGCTACAAGAGAATGACTACAGTTGTGAAAACTTGAATCAACCCGGAGAAAACGGAGATTCTGCGCTGATGAAAGTTACGAGAGTAGGGAATTTAGCCTGGATTCAAGAACTACTCAGCGCCGGGGTAGACGTCAACCTTAAAAATAACGACGGCAATAACGCCCTCTGGTTTGCCTGCTTTGGGAGCTTTTATGAGGCAATTGATGTCTTAGTAGCGGCCCACATTGACATTGATAATCAAAACGCCAATGGCGCGACGGCCCTCATGTATGCAGCCTCAGCCGGTAAGTTAGCAGTCGTGCAGCAATTGTTAAGACACGGGGCAAATACCCAGCTTCAAAATCTTGACGATTTTACGGCGATTGATTTTGTCAGCACCCAAGCAGTCTGGAGCGTCTTAAAAAATGCTGCAAAGTAAGTCAAAGGTGCAGCTCTATCATGAGCGAACCAACCATTCCTATCAATCCGTCAAAATTAATCCAAATTATGTGGATTCATCGACTCAACCCTCGGCTTACAAAACATATCCTCATTTCTACAGAAGATATCCCTTAAAAGAAGACAATGATATCCATCAATTAATTAAATTGACCAGTGCGATCACCTTAGAAAAACAATATCGCCACTACACGTCTCAACTACGGGCCAATCCTTCTGCGGGCGGGCTGTATCCAACGGAGCTCTATGTCCAAATCCGTGGATTAGAAGGGATGATCAGCGGGCTATATCACCTGGAAGTTAAAACTAATATTTTGACCCTAATTTATGAATTAATCGATGATGGTCTAGAAGCCTACATCTGCCCAGGTAAGACCGTTAAAGGGCTGATCTTTTTGATCAGCTGCGTTTATTTTAGATCGAGTTGGAAATATCAGAATCGCAGCCTGAGATATTGTTTACTCGATAGCGGACATCATTTAGGGGCCATTGAAGCCGCTGCCTATGGCCTGGGTCGTCAAGTTGAGTTTGTTTTTGACATTGATAAGATTGGGCTTAATAAAGCATTGGGGTTTGAGAACCAAGAATTTGTGACGGGCAGCGCCATCCTAGGAGACTATGAAGATAGGCCCCGGCGAGAACTTAGATTAAAAATTCCTTTTGTCTGTGGGACAGATTATTTTGAGCCTAATTCCTTTATTGAGCAGGGATATCGAGACACGATTGAGCCTGAGTGCGATCGCAAACCTTTAAGCTATCCTCAATGGCGTTACAATCGCCCAAAATTTCTGGAAACAATCTCTCAACGACGCTCAGCAAGATGTTTTAGAAAAGATTCCATTTCTCACAGAGACTTTAAAGATATTCTAGCTGAGGTGACTCAGGCGATTGCGACCAAAAGTAAAGAAGCGATCGAGATCTACTCGATTGTTTTAAGAGTGGAGGGGATAGAACCTGGGATATATCGTGGACTAGAGCTCATTCAAGCTGGAGATTTTTCAGAAAAATCAGCTTATTTATGTGTTGATCAGCGAATTGCGGGCGATAGTGCAGTTACTTTATTTATGGCTGCCCACGCTCAGAACTACCAAACCGCCACACAATTTGCCGGATTACTCGGACAAAGAGTTTATTTGGCTAGCCAGTATCGTGGCATTGACTGTACAGGAATCGGGGCCTACTACGATGTAGAAACTCAAGATTTTTTAGGGACTGACAAAGCGATCCTCTATGCCCTGGCAATCGGCAGGTAAAAACATGAAAGGAGCGGACAAGGGTAAATTACAACGGTTGAAACCTATGTGCATGACCCACCATGACTCACCCTTGACCGTGCTGGGACTACCGGCAGAGCAAGGAAGATGGCTACTCATTCCTTTGGGAACGAGTGTTTTACTTTGTCTGGGGAGCGTTTACACCTGGAGTATTTTTCGCACCCCCCTGGAAGGCGAACTCAATATTAGCGCAACCGAAAGCCTCTTGCCCTATACGGTGGCACTGGTTTTTTATGCTGCCTTTATGCCGATTGCCGGGTTTTATATTCCTCGCATTGGCACCCGAGTGATGACGATGATCGGCGGGATTGTGGTCGGTTTGGGCTATCTCCTCTCCAGCTTTGCGACGAATATTGGCATGATGATTCTCTCCTACGGGGTCATCGCCGGGACAGGCGTGGGCATTACCTACGGGGTGCCCATGGTGGTGGTTGCCCGGTGGTTTCCTGACAAAAAAGGATTGGCGGTGGGGTTAACGATCGTTGGGTTTGGGCTATCTCCTCTGATCACAGCCCCCTTAGCCAACCAGTTAATTGAAGCCTACAGCGTTAGACCCACGCTGCGAATCTTAGGCATTGTCTTTATGGCAATCATTCTAGCCATTGCACTCATATTAAAATCACCCCCAAAGGACTGGCATCCTCGTCAAAATGTTACGGCTCCCACGACCCCGCTTCCCCGAGACTATCCCAAGCGCTTGCTCAAAAGTCGTTCGTTTTATGGGCTGTGGAGCTGCTATGCAATTGGCACCCTGATTGGCTTAAGTGCCATTGGCATCTCGGGGCCAGTGGGTGAAGAGATTATTAATATCGATCCGAGAATGGCCGCCGGTAGCGTTTCGCTGTTTGCCCTGTTTAATGGCGTCAGTCGGCCACTGTTTGGCTGGCTCAGCGATCGTCTGAAACCGCACTATGTTGCGATCGCATCCTACACCCTGGTCTTGATTGCCTGCGTGCTGATGATCCAGGCTCAACCCGGACAGGTCGGCACCTATTTAGTCGCCTTTTGTCTGTTTTGGTTTTGTTTAGGCGGCTGGTTAGCCATGGCTCCAATCACCACCCTTCGCTTCTTTAACCCTGACCAGTACGCTCAAAATTACGGCATTGTGTTTACGGCCTACGGCGTCGGGGCCCTGGCGGGTACGCTAGCGACCGGACGCATTCGAGATTGGTTTGGCACCTATATCTACGCGTTTTATCCCATGGCACTCCTTGCCATCCTTGGCATCGTGGTTGCCAGTTTAATGCTTAAGCGCGAGCGATCGCCGTCCTGAAGTACTTTAGTCACGGTCGAGACAGTAAAGAAAGCGCAACAAATCAAAGAGGGGGCCATTAAAATTGCTTGCATAGAGATACTTTCATGCCCTTTTGATTTTGGATAAGTTTCGCCCACTCTCCATGAATCATGGGTGGGCGTACCGGCTGGGGAGGAGAGTTTTTTAACGAAAGAACATCTCTCACTTAAAACGTGACTAAAGCGACAGATAAATACGCTGATCACTTCTAATATTATGATCTCTAATATATTTAGTGCGGTTGTTAAACGGTATCGCAGCTCTGCTCGGTCTATGCCAACGTTCGGCCTTCGCAGGAGAAGCAGCTATACCCCCGGAATTGGCGACGGCGAAAATCAACCCCCACCAGCATACCCCGACAATCTAAGCTGCTGGGAGCGACGACTTGTTTTTAACTGAAAACCGATGCTGTTGGAGTTTTTGGCAGACTTCCAGACCGCTGTGGAGATGACTGCGGAGGTGTCTGTGAAGAGGATTGTCACCCAGGTGTAAACGCTTGATCAGCTCACCATTATCGTTGCTCACCCTATGGGGATATTCCAGGGAGTTTTGAGCGGCAGCTGTTTTCAAAACGGTTATCGGGTGACCCTATTGCTGTTGACGATGTGATTGTCTCTGTAGGCTTTGCCCTCAGCATCGTGGAGCCAGCAGAAGCCGAACCAACCCTAGAAGACTTAAATCAATTGGAGGCGCTGTCATCATGAAAACTCGCCAGTTTGCAACCCTGGATGGAAATGAGGCGGTAGCTCGGGTCGCCTATCGTCTGAATGAAGTGGTCGCGATTTATCCGATCACGCCGTCTTCGCCCATGGCGGAATGGGCCGATGCCTGGTCCACCCAAGAAAAACCCAACCTTTGGGGCTCGGTGCCCACCATTGTGCAGCTGCAGAGCGAGGCAGGGGTGGCGGGGGCTCTCCATGGTTCACTCCAGGCTGGGGCAGTGACCACCACCTTTACCGCTTCCCAGGGGCTGCTGTTGATGCTGCCCAATCTCTACAAAATTGCGGGCGAGCTTACTCCCACGGCCATCCACATTGCGGCCCGGTCGGTGGCGGCCCAGGCTCTCTCAATCTTTGGGGACCACAGCGATGTGATGGCCGCGCGCACCACGGGCTGTGCGCTGCTGTGTTCGGCGTCGGTACAGGAGGCTCAGGATTTAGCCGCGATCGCAACCCGGGCCACCTTTGACACCCGCATTCCATTTCTCCACTTTTTTGATGGCTTTCGCACCTCCCATGAAGTCCAGAAGATTGAGCTGATTGACGATGGGGACTTGCGATCGCTGGTCGATGCATCGGCCATTTTGGCCCATCGCCAGCGCGCCCTCACCCCCGATCGGCCCGTCGTGAGAGGGACGGCCCAAAACCCCGATGTGTTTTTCCAGGCACGGGAAACGGTGAACCCCTTCTATGCCGACTGTCCAGAT
>JBCCRZ010000548.1:0-4681 GCA_039200855.1 Cyanobacteria bacterium P01_D01_bin.44
GCAACGGGGGCCTGCTTGATGGCTTGCGATCGCAACCGATGCTTTTGAAAATGGCTTTGCCAAGCTTGGGGCGCATTTAACGTTTCGCCACCGTGCTGGGTAATCCGGGTGCGAACCTGACACAGCACTGGCGTATTCACACAGGCCCCTGAAATGATCACCTGGCCCTTGGTCAGCGCAGGCAGCTCTTTGAGCAAGTCACGGCCAGCTGCTTCAACGCCATACTTAAGGCTTTCCTGGTCCACCGGGTTGACGATGCGCATCAGAAACTGACTCATACACTGGGACAGCACGTCAGAATCAAGCTTGCCAGGGCGCTGGGTGATCAGCCCCACCCCCAGGCCAAACTTACGCCCTTCGCTCAAGATAGTTCGCAGCACCGCCTTGCAGCGTGAGGGCTCTTTGGCCGGGGCGAAGCGGTGGGCCTCTTCGATCAAGGTAAACACTGGGTAGGGCAGGTAGTTTTCATCGCCCTCGACAATTTTGTCTTTGGCCGTATTGATCCGCGCGTGGTAACTCTGCCGTAGAACCGCTGCGCAGATCACCTGCTGCTCTTCCTGGCTGATCTCATTCATTTGCAGCACCGTCACCTGACCGGGCTCAAACAGATCCTTGGGTGCCAGATGGTTAATCTGGTGAAAATAGGGCGACTGGGCCAGACGGTCGAGCTTCCATTCCAGGGCGGGGGCCGACGACCCGACTTTTTCGTTGCCCTCATCATCGGTGGTGGTATCCGCCTCATGTACCGCCCGGATTAAGTCATTCATATCCCAGCGATATTCACCGCGCTTGTGCCGCTTGAGGATGGCAAAGCCTTTATTGAGAATTGCCTGCTGCCGATCGCTCATCTCCGGCAACAGGGTCAAAATATCATAGTAGTCCAATGACGACATGCGGATGCGGATTTCGTCTGGGGTAATCACCTGCACCCGAGGACGATAGCCGTCTTCGTCACTAAAAGCAGAATGCCCCCGCATATCCGCCAGGGTGCTGTATTCCCCGTGGGGGTCAAAAATCAGTACCGCCGCCCGGTTATAGGGCTGCAAAAATTCCTCAATCAAGACCCCAGCGGTGTAAGACTTACCCGAGCCCGTCCCGGCCAAAATCGCCATATGAGTGCTGACTAGTTCTTTCACATCCAGAGCCACCGGCACGGCTCCACCAGGGCGTAGCAACAGCGAGCCCACACGGGCCGACCCCACCTCCCCCGGCTGCTTTTTATTCACCACTTGCTTGAGCGTCTCGTCATCGGCGATGTAGACCTTAGCTCCTGGATTGGGTGTAATCCGAGGGTTGATGAATCCCAACGTCGGTTGAAAGTAGCCAATTACATCCACGGCCACTTCGTAGATTTCAGGATTGGGGTAGGCAAACCCCACCAGGGCGGCAATCGTGTCAGGGCTAATTTCGGTATCGGCAAAAATGCGATCGGGCAGATGATCCGTCAGTCGCCGCGCCGAGATCTTACCCAAGATTTCTAGAGAATTGGCTTTACCAGGAATATCCACCTGATAAAACACAAACTCACCAATCTTGACCTGGCGATTATCTGCAGTGATAAACACATATTGATTGCCGTCGTCACCGGGGCCTTTGACTGTGCCGATCGCCTGAGATGTCTGAGCCTGAGCCATGATACTTTCTGTAAAGGGTCTGCGGGGGCTATAAGGGGTCTGCAATGGGTCTGTTGTGGTTATAGCAGGTTCCGCTCAGCCTCGCAGGCGATAGCGCTGACCCCCTACAGCCCCGATCATGTCCGTGACTATGAAAGCACCGTGAATCAGCTTTAAAGTCTCCGTCCAGTTGCCCCGCCGGGTACTGTCTGTCTTCTATTGTCTAGAGTAGCCTGAAGCCAAGTGGGTTACTGACAATCTCTCCATGCCCGCGCCCCCATGTCGGTCTTATCCAAAAATGGAAGCGTCGATAGGCAGGCATATTCCAGGTGGTTTCCTCCTGAGAGAACCGGGCACCCTAGGGAAGATCGAAAGGTTATTCCTGTCAATTGAAAACCGCGATTGATAGCGCCCCCTTATAGAAGCCTGTGATACTGCTCAGTTTGCCTTGTTAAAGTATGCTACGTATTGTTAAATCGACTAGTATGTTTAGGGATATATACTCACGTCTAACTGGCAACTGCGGGGCTAATCTTTGATCATCTGCACCGTCCAAGTCTTTTCTTTTGTTTAGAAACGCCTGTGACCCAAGACATCTTCCAAAACAAGTCGCCTGAGACAGTGCTTGACAGCCTCAACGTGTCAAGCCCGGTGAATATTGATGCTGCGCAGGCTGATAAAGTCAATATCTCTACCGAAAAATTGCAGTCTCGCCAACGACGGATCTCGGCAACAGTTGCGATTCCTCAGTCACTGGAGCAGGTTTGGCAAATCTTGACTGATTATGACCGCCTGGCCGAGTTTATTCCCAATCTGACCCTGAGTCGTCGGGTCGATCATCCCGAGGGAGGGGTTCGCCTTGAGCAGATTGGGGCTCAGTGCTTTCTCAACGTTAAGTTTTGCGCCCGTGTTCTGCTTGATATGAATGAAAAATTCCCACGTGAGCTGGGCTTTTCGATGGTAGAGGGCGACTTTAAGCAATTTATGGGCACCTGGCGGCTGCAGCCCGCTGAGGTTGGCACTCAATTGGGCACTCTACTGTCCTATGAGCTGATTGTACAGCCGCCGTTGGCTATGCCTGTTGCGCTGATCGAGCGCCATATCTGCCACAACCTGACTCAAAATCTGACGGCGATTCGCCAATATGCAATGGCTTGAGGTAATTTCTAAGCTTGATTTTCGCCTCGCGCTTTTGGTAGGCCTGCTCCTGCGTAGGGTGCATCCTTACAAATAATGTTTTAGATAATTCAGGGTCATAAGTTTTGTCTCTGCCACCAGTTCTTGACGAAATTCTTGATCTCGGCTTAGAGATAGCCACAACAGCTCGGTAATCGTCTTGGTAATCACCAGGGCAATGCGCTCACACTTTGCGATTGGCAAACTCGGCTTACGGGCCTGAAAAAATCGGGCTAATTCGGTGACCACCTGATAATCAAAGTCATCAATTTTTTCAATCGCGGACCAGGTGATGGTATCCAATAACTGCTCAAAAATTGCGCGGGAACCCGGATAGTCTGTGTAGAACTGGTCAAACACGTCAATCATCTGATCCACATAATTGGACAACGGCAACGTGATTGACTGCGCGGTATGCAGATCGAGAAATCTTTGATACTGCTTATCCATATAGCGAATGGCCAGTGCCTTGAGAATGGCTTCTTTGTCGGGGAAAAATTGGTAAAGCGAGCCGACTGAAACCTTCGCACGGGCTGCGATCGCACGGGTCGTGGTTGCCTCATACCCAATTTCCAGAAATAGTTGCTCTGCAATATCAAGAATTTGCCTGACTCGCTCCTGACTGCGGGCTTGTTGAGGCTGCCGCCGCATCTTATTGAGTTTGGGTGAGCGCGGGGAGTTTGGGTGGGACATCGATTGTTGCCGTTGCTGATTTAAAGGATGAATTGATCGGGTAATGGGGTACCTGCCTAGTCAAAATGAAAGCCTACTGAGGCTCCGCAGCGCGGATTTTTTGTGGGTTGACAAAACGTGAACACTGTTCGTATTTTGAAAACATGAACAATGTTCAGATTGTATCGTCTTCTTAAAGGCACTTTTTCCCATGCGAACCCTCAATCGGCGTTCATTAATGTCCCTGCTTTCTGCCATTCCTTTTCTGGGTAGGACGCACAAACCCTTAGTGGTTAAAGCTTTGCCCGATCAAACTCACTACGACACAATCGTTATTGGTGCGGGGGCGGCAGGGCTAGCGGCTGCCCGGACCCTGCAGGATGCCAACCGCTCCGTGATCCTGCTTGAGGCTCGCGATCGCATCGGCGGCAGGGTCAACACAAATGATGAGTTTGCGCCGCATCCCATTGAATGCGGCGCGGAATACCTCCACGGTGAGAACATCGTGACCTGGAACTGGGTTCGTCGCTACCGGCTAGGGACACTTCCGGTATTTGACAAATATCGGCACCAGTTCATGCATGTCAATCAAGAACTACTCCCATTCAGGCTTTGGTCGGCAATCCCCGGCATGGAAGTGCTCGATTTGATGGACGACTCGCCCATTGATGCGTTGATAGCCGCATGGATTGACGATGGCAAACCTGACGTCAGCCTGGCGCAGTTTCTCTCGCTCCATCCGATTGCTCTGTCGTCAGAGGTTCGTCGCATCGTAGACCATTTTCTCAGCGGCAGCTATGGGGCAAATCTCGACCAGCTGGGGGTGTATGGGTTGGCGGAGTTGACCTACGCAGGCGATGGCGATCGCTATTCTCGGCTGCAAAGGGGCTACTCTCATCTATTGGAACAATTTGCAGCAGGGCTTAATATTCGATGTGCAACGCCGGTCGCAAGAATTCGGTGGGGGGCATCGGGGATACATATTCAAACAGAAACCGACACCACCTACACGGCACAACGAGTCATCATCACATTGCCCCTTGCCCTCTTACAAGAGAATGCCGTGGCGTTTGAACCCCAGCTTCCCGAGGCCAAACTCAAGGCCATTCAGGGTCTCGGCGCAGGACATGTTACAAAGCTAATCCTGAAATTTGATCGGCCCTTCTGGTCTAAAGAGTTAGAATCGTGCCTGACGACCCTGGACACCCAATTGTGGTGGC
>JBCCRZ010000549.1:0-4675 GCA_039200855.1 Cyanobacteria bacterium P01_D01_bin.44
CTGGCATATTTTCAAAGACATTGTTGTGCCGGGTTCGCTGCCTGGTATTGCCAGCGGCCTCACGATTGGCATGGGGAATGCTTGGTTTTGCCTAGTAACAGCCGAAATTCTGGCCGGACGGTTTGGCGTAGGCTACATCACCTGGGAGTCCTATGTCACGTCAGTTTATCCCCCCATTGTCATGGGCATGTTGCTTATTGGTTTGATGGGCGCTCTCAGTTCCTGGGCTGTTGGTCGGGCCACCAATGCTCTGATGCCCTGGCGCGTTATTAAGAAGCAGAGCAGCGTCTAGGGGCTGTCATCATTTAGCGATCAATCCCCCCCGCTAGAAGCGGTTTAGCCCCTTAGCTAAGTTTGATAAGCGGGTGCGGCAATGCTTATACCGTAAGCACTCTGGCTTCAATTGATGACGCGCCCTAGGCGAATATCAAACCGGCATGGGCGCAGCAGTTGTTTGTCATGTTCTTCAGAGAGGTCAAGAAAAAAGGCGATGGTCACGCAACAGTTAACGCAACAGCAGACGACGTTAAAAGGGGCGGTTCAGGTTGAAGGTTTATCCGTCAGTTTTCGGCGTCGGAGCTATGAAAATTGTGTTCTAGATTCGATTCAGCTGGCCATTCAGCCGGGTGAATTCATCTGTTTGTTGGGTCCTTCTGGCTGCGGTAAATCGACCTTGCTAAACGTGATTGCCGGCTTTATAAAACCGACCGCTGGCTATGTGCTGGTCGATCAAATGCCGATTACCCGCCCTGGTGCCGATCGCGGCTTTGTGTTTCAGCAATATTCACTACTGCCGTGGAAAACGACGTTTCAAAACGTGGAATTGGGCCTGAAAATTCGCGGTCTGCCCAAGCGCGATCGCACTGAGCTGGTGAATGACTACCTCAATCGAGTGGGCTTGTACAAACATCGCAACAGCTACCCGCATCAGCTGTCGGGGGGCATGCAGCAGCGAGCCAGTATTGTGCGGGCGCTGGTTAACTCGCCCTCAGTATTGCTGATGGACGAGCCTTTCGCAGCCCTGGACGCCCAGACTCGTCATATGATGCAGGAAATGCTGTTAGATATTTGGGATGATTTGAAGACAACGGTAATTTTTGTCACCCACGACATTGAGGAAGCCATTTACCTAGGCGATCGTCTCTGCATTATGGGGGTCCATCCGGGCCATATTAAAGAGGAGATGCCGATTCACCTCAAGCGTCCTCGTCACGTGGATGTCACCCTTTCGCCCGAGTTTGTGGCGCTCCATCGCCAAGTGTTCGAGCGCATTCGCGAAGAGACCCTCAAGAGTATGGAGGAAAGTCGTTAGGACTGAATGAGTTTTTAAAAGGTTGCTGGACCGAATTTGCCCAGCATCGGGGCCATATAGTCCGCCAGGCATAGCGTGGCTAAAGCGACGTGTAATGCGTCCAGGCTGGAAATGTTCTCTCGTCCCTTTGAAAAGTCATAGGGGCTTTTTTTTATTAACAGCATTTAATTTCTTTATGAATCGATAAATTTCTGCAAGTCATCATTAGGCTCCTGGTGAAGCAAAATGTAGCCCGTAACACAATTGAAAACTGGGTTGCTGCAAACATGGCTGCGTACAGATGACATCAACTGCTTATTTTCTCACTAGGCACCGCCGCCGGTTGTCATCGCTTTCGTCGAAAGAATTGGAATGGGGCGTTTTTCGCACCGCTGCCTGAGCCAGCGCCTCACTGTTTTGACTCAATTAGCCTCAACGTTTATCGGAATTTGGAGAGCGATTCATGAGTAAATTCACGCAACTATTTTTAGGTCGGAGACGGTTTGGCGGCTACATATTGGCAGGACTAGCTTCGGCTACATTGGCGATCGCGTGTTCGCCCGCCAGTGATACGGCACCGACTGAAGCGACTGAAGCCCCCGCAGAAACCGCCGGTGAAGCACCAGAAACCGCTGATAAAGAGTTACCTAAGGTGCGAGTCGGCTTCCAAACCGGCGACATTAATAACATCACCATGGTGGCGGCCAAGGAGGGCTACTTTGAGGAAGTGGGCCTAGATGTTGAGTTAAGCCCCTATTCTTCCGGAGGGGCCATGGTTCCCGCATTGGCCGCGGGCGAAGTTGACATCACCTGGTTTTTCCCCTTTCCCTCATTAACCGCTTTTGCCACTGGCATAGATATTGAAGTTGTCCTCTTAGACCACGCCCCGCTAACCGCCGAGCGGCTGATTGCGGGGGAAGGCATTGCTGACACCGCGGCTCTGGCTGGTAAAACGATTGGGGTGACGATTGGGACCTCAGGACACCATTCTTTGTTAGCCGCCCTCGATCAGGCTGGGGTCTCTCAGGATGATGTGACCTTAGTTAATTTGAAGCCTTCTGAAATGGCGGCGGCGTTTTCAGCCGGTCAGATTGATGCTGCCTGGACTTGGGAACCCGCAGCGGGCAAGCTCAACGAGCTTGGTGGTACCGACATCGCCACTGCTAAGTCAATTGGGGCTTATGCCGTTGCCCTGTGGGCCGTGCGGACGGAGTTTGCCGAAGAGAACCCCGAGGTCATGCAGAAGTTTATGGAAGCTTGGGATATGGCTCAGCAGGACTACCTGGCTGATCTGCCCACAGGTCAAAAATGGGAAGCTGAGCGCCTAAACCTGTCCCCCGAAGAATTTGGGGCCATGGTCGATCGCCAGGGCTCGACCGTCGTGCTGATGGAAGACCAACTGTCAAATGACTGGCTGGGCCAGCCTGGTCAGCCCCAGTCAACAAACCTGTTCCAGGCCTATGAAGAATATGCCGTTTTCTTAGTTGACCAGGGACGTTTAGATAGTGTTCCTGATGACCTGTCGCCGCTGATTAATTCGTCGTATGTTGCTGAGTATCTCGAGTCGAAGTAGCTCTGGAGACGTGACTAACCATACGTAAGCCCAGAAAGCCTGACTGGGTAGCCAAGGCAACGCTAGTCAGGCTTTTTCTTCTGAGTCCTATGGTTTATCCCCTGAGTCATTTTCGACCTCGGAACTTCTCTTTGCCTCAAGGTCACCGCTATCTATGTCCCAACTTTCTCCGATAACTTCAACCGGCTCGCCGCCATTCGACTTGCCTAGCCCTAAGCTGAGACCCGATGAGGTCATTCGTCTGGAGCAGGTCGCTTTTGGCTATAGTCGCAAGCGTTTGGTGCTCCAAGACTTTGAGTTGAGTATCCGGCAGGGCGAGTTTTTAACACTGTTGGGGCCGTCGGGCTGCGGTAAGTCAACAATCTTGAACCTGATTGCCGGGTTCTACAAGCCGCTGTCGGGTCGGGTAACCCATAGTGGTGACGTCATCAAAGGGCCATCGGCTCGCCGCGGTGTGGTTTTTCAGGGCAATGCGCTGTTTGACTGGATGACCGTTGAACAAAACATTGCTTTTGGCTTTCGGTTTAAATCCATCTCAAAGTATGAGCAGCAGCAGCAGGTGAAAACCATTATTGAACTGGTGGGGCTGCGGGGCAGTGAACGCAAATATCCCTATCAGCTCTCGGGGGGCATGCGGCAACGGGTGGCCGTGGCACGCTCAATGGTGGTGCAGCCGGAAATCTTATTGATGGATGAGCCGTTTGCTGCCGTGGATGTGCAGACTCGCGAAGGTTTACAGGAAGAACTCCTCAAGCTCCATGAGCAGGTGGCAGGGGCCATTTTGTTTGTGACCCATAGTATCGAGGAAGCCGTGTTTTTGAGCGATCGCGTCGTGATTTTAGACCGTGACTTGGGGGGCATTTATCACGAGACCTCGATTCAGCTGCCAGCCCCTCGCTACGTCGCCATGAATCGGGTCTCCGAAGCCTTTAACCACTATCGCACCGAGCTGTATTTAAAGATGAAGGCCATTAGCTAGATGTCTCAAGCGATCTCCAAGAAAAATCGAGCTCCTGTGTTCAAAGAGCAAGATCTGCAAACCCAAGAGCTGCGTGAAAAAGGGATCTTGTTTGGTGTAGGCATCGTGATTCCGCTGGTGATTCTCATCGTTTGGGAGATCACCACCCGCCAGGGCTGGATCGATGAGCTGTTCTTGCCGAGTCTGTCAGGCATTGTGACGGAATTTCTGGCGATGGCAAACAAAGGCTACGCGGGCACGCCACTCATTACCCACGTCTTGGGCAGTCTGCGGCGGGTATTTATCGCCTTCACCATTGGCACAGCTTTGGGGCTGTCGCTTGGCTTGCTGATGGGCTATTACAAATACGTGCGAGCCGCATTTTATGTCGTCACTGAGCTGCTCCGTCCGATTCCGCCCCTCGCCTTTATCACCTTATTTATTCTGTGGTTTGGCATTGGCGAAGTTTCCAAAGTGTTGATCATCCTTTATGCTGGTGCCTTGATTGTGATGCTCAACACCATTGCCGGGGTGCGCTCTTGTCCCCAAAACAAGATTTTGGCCGCTCGCACCCTCGGGGCTAATGACCTTGCCATCTTCTTGTATGTGATCTTCCCTGCTGCCTTGCCCAGTATCTTCACCGGCATGCGGGTGGCCCTGTCCGTCGATTTCGGCATTTTGGTGGCCTCAGAGTTATTGGCTGGGGATATCGGGGTTGGCTACATCATTCAAGATGCCAGCGTTTTCTTTAATGTCGAAGCCCTGTTTGTCGGCATTCTAATGATTGGCTTTTTCGGCGTCCCCCATTCCCCTATTCCCCATTCCTCTACTCCCCCACTCCCCTACCCCTGCC
>JBCCRZ010000550.1:0-4670 GCA_039200855.1 Cyanobacteria bacterium P01_D01_bin.44
ACCCTTGACCCAGCAGCCGTCCTGCGG
This sequence comes from Cyanobacteria bacterium P01_D01_bin.44, assembly GCA_039200855.1. GTDB lineage: Bacteria > Cyanobacteriota > Cyanobacteriia > Phormidesmidales > Phormidesmidaceae > SIO4C1. The sequence goes on from JBCCRZ010000550.1 coordinate 28, forward strand.
CGCGGATATGCCTTGGTCAGACAAGAGTCAGGTGCGATCGCAACCCAGGCAGACCAGCTAGCGGTTGACGATGAGATTGCGATTCAGCTAGGACGGGGGCGGGTGGCGGCGAGGGTGATGGAGATCGTGGAGGATGGGTAGAGGGTAGTGGGTAGTGGGTGATTGAACTGCAAACAAAGCATGTGCTGAAAGAAAATCGCTTGGTGTTACTCTCTACCCTCCACTCTCTACCCTCCACTCTCTACCCTCCACTCTCCACTCCCTACTCTCTACCCGCTACCCAAAATGCCCAAAGCCCCAAAAAACTCGCCAGACTGGAACTACGAAACCGCCGTTACCCAAGTAGAAACCATTATCGACCAGTTAGAAACCGGCGACATGCCCCTGGCCGAAGTATTTGAGCAATTTGCACAGGCAGTGGATCAGTTAAAGCAGTGTGACGCCTTCTTAAAAGAGAAACAGGCCAAAGCAAAGCTCCTTATCGAGACCCTCGCGGATGATTAGGGCTCTTGCCACACGGGCAATAAAACCGTCACCAGTGTGCCTTCGGCTGGGGTGCTTTCGACCGCCAGAGAACCCTTACTCTGAGCCAATAGCTGGTGGGCCAGAGTCAGCCCCAGCCCGGCCCCACGGACGCCCTGAGCGGCAGCAGCAGTACCCCGGTAAAACGCATCAAAGACTACCGGTAGCTCAGTATCAGTGATGCCAAGTCCGGTATCTTTGACCCGCAAAGCAATAAACTGGTCTGATTCGGGCTTAGCCGTGACCCAAACCCGCCCACCATTTTCTGTAAATTGAATACTGTTACTGAGCAAATTGATCAGCACCTGCTTTAGCCATGATTCTACACCCACCACCAACGGCAAATTACTGGGAATGGTATAAGCCAGCATGATATCTCGCTCTTGGGCTAGGGGCTGATAGGTACTGACAATACCCGGCACCAGATCGGCAAGATTCAAAGGCTGTAGATCAACAGCCCTAGAGCGATTGTGGAGCTGTAATAACTCGAAGACACGATTGATTAACGTACTTTGGCGATCGCACTCGCTGCTGATCATATCTAAGTAGCGCTGACGTTGCCCCGGCTTAATCATGGGCGAGTTGAGCAATGTCAGCGCCGTTTTAATCGTGGTCAGCGGTGTTCGCAGCTCTTGTTCTGCATTTTGGATCAGATTTTGGGCTATCCCCGATAGCGGCGAATCCGCCTGGGCCGCTGTTTTCACTGAGGGCTCCACAGCATTTGCCTGGGTTGCTTCAAGGGGGTTTTGCCTGCGGGATTGAGCAATTTCTTGAAATGCGCGGGTTTGAGCCTGGAGCTGCCAGTTAAGAAAGGCATCGGCCCAGTGCAATGCATCAATCCGGTGATGGGGTAGGGGGACTGCCACATCCCAAAGCGATAACATCTCTGTGAAATTGCCGTCAGCATTCGCAAATTCAACAATTTGCCGCAGGATTGCTTTTAAAGATTGCGCCACCTGCAAATCTAAGGCCCCTTGCACAACCAGCTCGGGCTTACCCTCTGTGGCCTCTTGGCGCTGGACTATCTGGCGCTGGGCCATCTGTCGCCAGGCTAGTAGCGTGTAAACAAACCCATCGGCCACAATCAATAAAAAATATTCTCCTCGAATCCCAGCTGGGATTGGTGTTACCTGATCTGCACACGGGGTCGACCCGGCTTCGTTCAAGCCATGAGCGCCCAAGCAATATACCTTGCTGGTGGTCTGGGCCGCTCGATAGCGCTGGATATCTTCCCACCAGGCCAAATCCTTGGGGAGCTTGGCCCAGATGGTAGCCGATAGTTCATGGGCTAATAAAAAATCAATGGTGGATTGCACCACCGATTTGAAGCCTCGCGGCGTCGTTTGACTGCGCCCCACAGGCACACTACCGACTTGGAAGGCAGTCACTAAAGACAGATTAGAGGCAGAAACAGTCATGGAGCTGGGGAATGATCGCAGATTCCCGGCAGGGGGTTTCTGTAGCTTGTAACAAAGTTTTTCAATTCGTCAAGTGATACCGATCTTTCAGGGCCATTTGGGCTTGCTCGCGGTCATCAAAGTGAATTTTTTCGGTGCCTAAAATTTGATAGTCTTCGTGGCCTTTGCCCGCAATCAAAATCCCGTCGCCGGGCTCGGCCATCTGCACCGCTGCCCGAATAGCTGCGGCGCGATCGCACACCACCTGCTCCCTGGGCAAGGTCACCTCAATGCCCGCCACCACATCATCGAGAATCCGCTGGGGATCTTCGGTGCGGGGATTATCGGAGGTAACAATTGTCAGGTCTGATTGCTCATAGGCAATGCGACCCATCTGCGGACGCTTGGTGCGATCGCGATCGCCGCCACAGCCAAACACACAGATCAGTCTCCCCGAGATAAACGGACGCGCCGCCTTGAGGGCACTGTCGAGGCTATCGGGGGTGTGGGCATAGTCAACGATGACGCTCAAGTCTTGCTCAGGCGAAACCTGCACCCGCTCCATGCGCCCCGGCACTCCGCCAAATTGGGACAGAGCGGCCACGACGCTTTCCAGGTTAACCCCCAGGTGCAAGGCCGTGCCCACCGCCGCCAGCAGATTTTCTAGATTAAACTGGCCCACTAGGGGCGAGGTAAAGGCAGCTGACCCGACTGGCGTATGCAACATCCCCCTGACGCCAGCGGGGTCATAGGTAAGGTCTTGGGTATATAAATCGGCGGTGGGATCATCAACACTATAGGTCCAGAGGCGATCTCGCCCCACATTAATGGTCAACCGCTCGATCAACCGCTGACCGTAGGCATCTCTTTGGTTAAGGATGGCCCGACCCTTGAGATAGTCTGCATTAAACAGCAGGGCCTTGGCTTCAAAATAATCGTTTAAATCTTTGTGATAGTCGAGATGGTCCTGGGTGAGATTGGTAAACACCGACACCTCAAACCTGCACCCCCAGGTTCGATCCTGAGCGAGGGCATGGGAGCTGACTTCCATCACCGCATTGCGACACCCTGCCGCTGCCGCCTCCGCCAGCTCTCTTTGTAAATCGATGGGAAAAGGTGTGGTATGCACCGCCGTTTTTTCATGGCCGGGCCAACGGGTATAGAGGGTCCCCATCAGCGCTGTCATTTGGTCGGCGTGGTTCAAAAAATACTCAATCAGGTGGGTCGTGGTGGTTTTACCATTGGTGCCCGTGACTCCCACCATATTTAGCCGATGGGTGGGGTAGTCATAAAACGCCGCCGCCGCTTCTGCGCAAGCCTTGGGAATATCTGCCATCGGGATCAACAGAGGGGTTTCACCAGCCTGGGGCATCCGTGTCGCGAGCGCTTGAGGGGAGAGTAGGGCTGCGATCGCACCTGCAGAAAGCGCACTGGGCCAAAATTCACCGCCATCCACCCGCGTGCCGGGCATGCCAACAAAGACATCCCCAGGCTGACAGGCATGGGAGTTGGTTGACAGCCCTTTCACCTCTGCCACCAGGGCCGGATGCTCAGGCAGCTCAGATAGATTGATATTCGACAGTTTGGCCAATAGTGCTTGCAGCTTCATGTCAGCGACTCCTCACAAATTGAGCTGCGATCATTCTGCCTCAAAGGGTCCCAAATATGTCTGTATCATTTGTTCCAACTTTCGCAATGGAGCCCGAGGAGATAACCTCGGCAGAGGCTGCTCAAACTGCTCAGGGTTGGTAGATTCATCGCCTGGAGATGCATTTCCCGGTGACACCACTCGACAAAGCACCGGAATTTCGTACTGATATTTTTGAAACCAGTCAGGGTTTTGGGTAATGTCCCGAATTTCCAACTCAAACGGCAGATGGGACAGCTGCGCCAGTTTTTCTTGCAACCCTTCGCAGAGGTGGCAGCCGGGTTTGCTGTAGAAGATGAGATGGGGCATGCGGATTAGTTAAAGGCGAAAGGGGCAGGGGGCAGGGCGAAAGGGGCAGGGCGAAAGGGGCAGGGGAGGTAGCGGTTAAGGTCACTTTGCCTGGGAGCAGGGGAGCGAAAGTGTATTACCGATCTCCGCGTCTCACTACCCCACCACCCCATCAAACCGTCACACAGACATACTCCATGTAAAGATTCATTGCGGTACAATCCAACCTGAATTGGCCAAGCGCTGGCCAAGCTAGCGCTTGCCTCTGAGGGTTCGGTTAATCTACGGTATTCCGGTCGGGATTTGTATATTTAATGGGATACGATAGTTCAAGAAAAGATTGCGGTCCTGTGTTCGGTTTCAGATCATTCTCCATCTAATTAAGTACGCTTCAAAAGTAGAAGGACAGTATGGTTCAATGCGTCGAAGTGCGTCCCAGAGCGCTAACCTTAGACATCGGTCAGCTTAACCAAAGATTTGAAAAAGCCGCCCCCCAAGAGATCCTGGCCTGGTGTTTAGAGAATATCCCCACGGGCTTGGTGCAGCTCTCTTCGTTTAGCACCCTGACTATCAGCCACATGCTTAAGCACGAACTGGGTGCCCAGATACCGGTGGTTTTCCTGGATACGCTGCATCTATTTCCTGAAACCTTGACCACGGCTCGCCAGGCCAGGGAGCGCTATAACTTAGAGATTCATACCTTTTACGCAAGGGGAGTGTACAGCCGCAATGCCTTTGCCCATCACTACGGTGAACAGCTCTGGGAGCAGGATATTGACCAGTTCTAT
>JBCCRZ010000551.1:0-4665 GCA_039200855.1 Cyanobacteria bacterium P01_D01_bin.44
GCTAGGATATTGCCCTCTAGGGCACTAACCGCTTCTACAAATTGGGGGTCGGCGCTGGTGCCTAGCAGATCGGGGTTTTGGAGGAGTTCTTGCTGCTGGTTGCGGGTTAGCTCGATGTGCACATCAGGGGAAATACCTTTGCTGCTGATGTCAGTGCCATTGGGGGTGTAGTAGTGGGCCACCGTCACTGCAATGCCAGAGCCGTCGGAGAGGCCATGGAGTGATTGCACCAGAGCCTTGCCAAAGGTAGTGCTGCCTACTACCACAGCCCGATTGTTATCCCGCAGGGCACCGGTCAAAATTTCGCTGGAGCTGGCTGACTGGCCATTGACCAGCACTGCCAACGGCAAATCCGTCAGCGCGGTCCGGTTTGCGGAGATTTCATCATCATGGCCATCGCGATCGACGGTGCGCACGATCGGACCACGGGGCAACCACATCCGGCTGATGTCGATGCTGGCATTGAGCAACCCACCGGGGTTATTGCGCAAATCGAGGACAAAGGCTTCTACATTATCTTGGCTGTCTAGCTGCTCAATAGCCACTTGCATTTGCTCTGCTGCGTGGGCGCTAAACTCACTCAAGCGGATGTACCCTACCCGAATATCACCTTGTTGACGAACCTCATAGTCAACGGCAGCGACTTCTAACTGGGCACGGGTCAGCACAACCGTCTCCGATACACCTCCTCGCTCAACAGTGATGGTGACCTGGCTACCCTGCTCCCCTCGAATCAGTTGGGACACGGTTTCAACACTGAGCCGTTCGGTCGAGCGACCGTCCACCATAATCACGCGATCACCGCTGCGAATGTCAGATTGGGCCGCCGGAGATCCGGCAATCGTGTCGACAACCACAATGCTGTCTTCCTCTCGACGCAGCTGCATGCCTACCCCAGAGATCTCTCCCGAGGTCTGTTCGGTGAGCTCAGCATATTGATCGGGGTCTAAAAATCGCGTGTAGGGATCGTTGAGTTGCTGTAGGGCCCGTCTAAGCTCACGGTAAGCCGCCCGTCTTGAGCTGTAATCTTGAGAAAGCAGGGTTTGTCGTACAGCGATCCAGTCGGTGCGATTAAAAGAGCCGTCTACATATTCTCGATAGACGATTTGCCAGGCTTCGTCGAGGACAGATTTGGGGCTGTCTTGAAAGGCCTCAGCCGGACCAGACATAACAGTAGCCACTGTGGGGATGACTGCTGTGGGGATGACTGCTGTTGCTGCGATCGCAAGGCTGGAGACAATTGCTCGAGATAAGTTTTCAGAATATTTCATTGAAGCGACTATGGCGCAGTTGGAAAAAATCAAATTGGGCAATCTGCAGAGTTAACGTGAGCGGCTAAACCTAAAGAAAATCGATAGATGTTATGCCTAGATAAAACCTGAGTAAAACACCCAGTCAGTCTCTCGAAATAAATACAAACTCAAAATAAGCCTAAACCGGACAATTTTGAAGAAGTCTTATAAAGGGCTTAATTATTGACTAAATTAGCAAAGCCAGGGATATTCCACTGGGATCTGTATCAGATTTGTGAAAACTTTATGTGGCTTTATTGTAGTGCGTTTACCTCGTCGCTGTGGACAATTAAAACCGTAATAAGAATGCTGTAATTAAACCCTCGGACAAACGACCCTATCGCCAAGCCAGGGCTAGGGGCCTTCGGTTGCCTCTAAAATACCCTAAATTGGGAAAAACCAACTTTTCTTATCGAGGTTTGTAATGGCCACACGGAGCAAGGTCAGCCGTCGCTGGCTGCGTTGGGGGCTGATCGGGGTTGGCTGGGCCTTGTTGGCCAGCACCCTCGTCACTGGGCTGGCCTTAAAAGTGGCTGCTAGCCAACCGCCAGAGGCCTATGTGGTGCTCGGTGGCAGCATTCGCCGAGAGATGTACATGGCTGAACAAGTGGCTGAGCAGGCGACTGAGCAACCTCCTTCTTCTTTGCCCATTTTGATCTCCGCAGGCTCCCAAGATCCCTGTATTCGACTGCTGTTTGAGCAGGCCCAGGCAGACCTGGCCCAGGTGTGGCTTGAAAAATGTGCCGGGTCTACCTTCGAGAACTTTGTTTATAGCCTGCCTATGCTGCAGACCTGGGGTGTCCATACGATTAAGCTAGTAACCTCTGGTAGTCACGGTCCCCGTGCCCTCTGGATGGGGCGGATTATGCTGGGTGCCCACCGGATTTGGGTGATTCCTGAGCTGGTCGAAGAAATCGGCGTGCCTGGCAACCAGGAAAGCTCACTTAAAACCGGCTTAGACATTGGTCGGGCACTGGCGTGGGCGTTCGTCAGTCAGGTCTACCGCCCCCGTTGTGAGCGGGTCGTGCCGCTAGCCGCGGTTGATTTAGACCAGTGGCGACAGCGCGGGTTTAAGTGCGAACATCAGGCAGGGATTGAGGGGAGTTAGGGGATGGCTCAAAACCTTCCCCATAGTGCAGATAGTAGGTCTTAATCGGCACTCCCCACTGCTGCACTGGCACAGTCGCCACTGGGCTTACCTCGTCAAACTGCTGACTCACTGCATCTGTCAGTGGATGCCAATCATCACTCAAAATCAGGGCCGATCGCCCCGCTAACGGTCGCCTTTTAGCCCAAACATCAAACTGGTCAATGCGGTCTGATATCGCCAGGACGCTAGGATTATTCAGCGCAAACGCCAGGGCCGACGCTGAGCGGTAATCAGTTGTCAGCAACAGAGAAGGCATACCCTCCTTGGCAGACTGCCGCTGTTGAAACGCTTCAACCGCTGGCCCCACGGTGTCCCAGCCAAACAGCATCCGCCCGTCAGGATCGCCCTCTGGGCCAAACAACGCTGAAATCGGCAGCACACAGTAATTGACCACCAACAGCGCCGTCACCAGGCACCCAAACCGCTGCGCCCAATGCCATAACCCTAAATGTCGCCAGGGATAGTGCGGCGTTGCAGTGCAACCCTCGTAATCGGTTTGTAAAAAATAGACGGGCAGCCATGCCACCAGCAGCACATAGGCCAAGATATTCCAGTAGTACAGCGCTGTAGAGAAAAGCCCCACCCCCGATAGCACCCCTGTTGATAGGGTAAACAGCCAAATCGTAAACGGCCAAAATGAGGACTGACGCTGTTGCAGCGGCTGAGATCGCAACAGCTGTAAAAACGCCCAGCTCAAGAACGGGGAAACGATTAAAATCGACAGTCCCCAAAAACTAAGCACCTCCAACGGCTTAAACGCTGTGCCGCCGCCGTCAACGCTGCGGGTCAGGTAGTACTGAAATGACAGCCAATCATTTTGATAATTCCACATCAAAATCGGCAGGGCTGCTAAGGCCGCGATCGCACCCGCCCCATATAGCCGTCCCTCCCTCAACAAAGGGCGCAGCTGACGATCGCTAAGCAAGGTTGCGATCGCAGCCAACCCCACAAAAATTGCCGTATATTTGCACAAATACGCCAGCCCCAGCGCCAATCCCGCCCCATACAAGAGAGCGCTGTTGCCTTTTCCTTGACGATATTGATCAAAAAAGCGAATCCCCCAGCGAGCTGAGAGGAGTGAAAAAGCCAGTAGCCAGTGATCGTGCCAGGCCAGGGTCAAAAATATAAAGTAGAGTGGGCTGGCCAGCAGGCTGGCAACGATAACGCCCCAGGCCAAGCCCGCCTGTTTGCCATAGAGCGCGCGGGCAATCTGGTAGTAGCTCCATAAAAATAAGCCGTTGCTGATCAGCGTCGGCAGTCGTACTACCCCACGGGACGTGCCCAGCAGCGCCGCAAATCCACCCTGCACCCAGGCATGAAAAGGAGGATGATCGTAGTAAGACCAGTCGAGATGCTGGCCCCAGAGCCAGTAGTAAGCCTCATCCGGGTTAGGGAACGCAAAACAGCTGTAGACGACGTGGACGATGCCTAAAAAAATTAGCCCTCCCCGTAAAGGTTGCCAGCCGGTTGCCTCACTCATACCCTTCTGGTCGTTCCTGGGGGCGTTCCTGGGAGCGTTTTTCGGAATGTTCATCCAAGGGGTCGAGCTCCAGGGTTTCCATCCCTAAATCGAGCATCAAATCGTCTAAAGCCTTTTCATCACCATCCTCCAAGGCCACCTCATCCCCTGAGAGACGAGGCTTGACGATTTCACCTGTTGCGGGTTCTTCTGGTCGGGTGGCCGTGACAATCACGGGGAGCCCTGCCCCTTTGAGTCCTCGGATAATCCTTGTTGGGGTTTGAGGAAAGGCCACAAATAGCGGGTAGGGGACGTCGGTCCCCTCGGTGAGTAGGTACTGGTGCTGCCTCGGCATGACCCACTCGTAGCCCTCGTTTAAAAGCTGCTGGGCGCGTCGCCAGCGGCTGAGAATTTCGGAAAAGTCTTCGTCAGGGCGGTGGATGAAAATAAAAATCTCGATGCCGGTTTTGATTTTCCATTCCGGGTCGCACATCAGCAAGGCCAAATCACAGGGTAGGGCCACCACCTTGCGAGTGCGACTAATCGGCCCTATTGCGGCTGAGCCCTCCTGTCGAATGCGGATATTAGGCAGGGGAATGGTCACCACGCTTTCCTGGGGGCGGCGCATGCTAGGTAGGGTTTCTAGATAAGGTCGATATCGCTTAAGCAGTGCGATCGCGCCTTGGTAATGGCTGCATTGGGCCAAGAGTGCTTCGTAGTCGGCTGGCTGAACGGCCATGCTGTCTAATTTCCCCGCGCTGCAA
>JBCCRZ010000552.1:0-4663 GCA_039200855.1 Cyanobacteria bacterium P01_D01_bin.44
GGCGTTGTTCAGTGCCTGACGCCGACGGGTCGCCACCAGCCAAAACAAGAGCGCAAGGGTGATCAGCCCGCCAGCAATTTCATAGGTGAGTTCGTAGTTCATAACCAAGCTCCCTAGACAGTTGGCTTACATCATACCTCCCCCCTCCACCCATATTCCCCATTTATTCTCGATGGTCTCCTAGGGTGAATAGCAACCACCTGGAGACTCAAACGATGCTCTATCACTTGGACTTTCGAGTAGACGACCCGCCCGGGTTTTCACCCCAGGATTTGTTCGCGATTTGGGAAGCCGAAGCAGACGCCTCCCTGGGTGAACCTCCCACAGGGATTGTAATTAACAGCTGGCGCTGTATCGGCAAACGCCGCATTGTTGCCATCATCGAAGCGTCCTCAGCACAATATCTAGAGCAGATTTTGTTTAATCTGCCTGTCATTCAGATTCATCGTCGCTCGGTGCAGATTTCACTGACCCCTTTATCCGAGCATCAACCTAACGCTGAAGCTTTGCAATAGCCAGATATGCCAGCAGACAGCCCAGTCCGTTGGCGAGCATCTCTAACCCCGTAAAGTCTCGTACCGTAAAGTCTTGCACCGTAAAATCTTGCCCTGTGCGGTCTGAGGGGGAGTCGCTCAACGTTGCCTCATCGGCACATAGGGGAGATCATGCTGCCCATCATAAATCTGGGTAGGGCGAAAAATCCGATTGGTGGCCAGCTGTTCTCGCCAATGGGCCAGCCAACCCGCGGTGCGTGCGATCGCAAACATGGGGGTAAACAAATCCCGAGGAATCCCCAGTCGGCGATAGACCAACCCAGAGTAAAAATCAACGTTGGCATAAACCCCCTTTGAGCCAAGTCTCTCCTCAACCACCTCTTCTAGGGCCAAGGCGATATCGTAGTAAGGGTCGTAGCCTCGCTCAGCAAACAATTGTTTAGCCAGCGCTTGCAAAATGGAAGCACGGGGATCTTTGACCCGATAGACCCGGTGCCCAAAGCCCATAATCTTTTTATGATTTTGGAGGCAATCATCCACATAGGGGCGCACATTCTCCACCGAGCCAATCGCGTCTAGCATGTCCAATGACTCTTCTGCGGCCCCGCCGTGCAGTGGACCCGCCAGGGTCCCAACCGCCGACGCAATCACCCCGTAGGGATCGGTCAGGGTAGACGCCGTGACCAGTGCCGAGAAGGTTGATGTATTCATCGTATGCTCAGCGTGGAGCACCAAACAAGTATCAAATACCTGAGCCGCTAGCGGCGTCGGTTCCTGCTCGGTGAGCATGTAGAGAAAGTTTGCAGCGTAGTCAAGCTCATCATTGGGCATGATCGGATCATTGCCATGGCGGATCAGCTCAAAGGCAGCCACCATCGTCGGAATCTTTGCCAACAGACGGATCACCGCCTGGCGAATATAGTCTTCGCTATCGATGGCCCGGCGGGAGTGAAACAGCCCCAGCGACGCCGCCGACGTTTGCAGCGCGTCCATCGGGTGTCCGGCCTCAGGGAAACATTTCATCATGTCCCGAATTTGATACTTGAGCCGTCGATGATAGCGAATGTCATTTTCAAAATCAGCCAGCGCCGACGGGCTGGGCAAACTGCCCCAAATTAGCAAATAAGCCGTTTCTAAAAAGCTACTGTGCTGGGCAAGCTCTCCAATGGGAATGCCCCGATATTCGAGAATACCTACATCGCCATCCACATGGCTAATGCTAGATTCGGTGGCAGGCACGTTGCCTAAGCCAGGAATGTATTCACACTGGGGTGGGGCGGGTGATGAACTCAGCATGGGTAGATCCTGATGAACGTTAGGGAATGACCTTTAGGTTCACAGTAAGGGGCGCACCTCCAGACCAAGCCCCGATCATTGCGAATAGCTGCAAATCTTAATTAATCGCACCTGAGAAATGGCGGTGACTCCCCCCATAGACGCAGTCATTTTTTCTATGCTATACCCAGAGCGAAGGCCTTCGTAAAGAAATCTTAAAGCATATGGTGCTCGATCCAAGTTTATGCAGTCGCCCACCCATGCAATGGTTTGCGATCCGTGAAGGGTTTACCGCTGCACTCAGTAGCCCGGGGCTGATGGTGGCATTATTAGGGTTGCTGTCCTTTAGCCTTTGGCAAGTCATTCAACGCAAATACCGCTGGCGCGGTCGGCGGATAGTGAGATGGGTTTCACTGTTACCGCTGCTACTCTATTTTTCGCTGCTGCTGCCGGTTGGGCAAATCGTAGCTGAGAAAGGACTCACCGTTTGGCTACCCCCAGATAAGGGGCAGACCGCCGATGCCATCGTGGTGCTCGGGCGCGGTCCTGACTTGCAAAAATCTCGCATCCAGGAAGCCACTCAGCTCTGGAAAGCAGGCCGGGCTCCTCAGATTTTTGTCAGCGGCCGGGGGGATGCCCCTAAAATTTCTCGTCAGCTCAGGGCCAAGGGGATCAAGGCCAGTGCGCTGGCCTCAGAGGACTGCTCGAGAACCACTGAAGAGAATGCAGAGTTTACCGCAAAGTTGCTGAGCCCCGAGGTGCGCTCCATTATATTAGTGACCGATCCCCCCCACATGTTGAGATCGCTGCTCACATTCCGCAGCTTTGGGTTTCGAGTCATCCCCCATCTGAGCGATGTCGCTTACCAATCCAGCGATCGCAACTTTGCCATTCGGGTCGTCAGAGAATACGCCGGACTCATTGCATACGGCCTCAAAGGTCGATATTTCCCCAGGGAGACTGCAACCGAGATGTCTACACCAGCGGAGTCCTTGAGCTGAAGGGTAGTGGGTAGTGGGTAATGGGTGAGATAGATGGTGAGGGTGAGGTAGATGGGGAAGGGGGAATTGCCCAGAACTGAGTACATCCAACCTACCCCATCTTCCCCATCTACCCTATCTCTAAATTATGAACACCTGTTTCCTTTCGCCTTTCCCCTTTCGCCTTTCCCCTTATACCATCTACTCCCCCATCGCCTGACGCTGCAGCGATAACAACTCACGAATCCCGGTCTCCGCGTAGTCAAGCATCTGATTAAGCTGCGGACGGGTAAAGCTCCTGGCTTCGGCGGTGCCTTGCACCTCAATAAACGCTAACTCGCCGTTGAGCACAACATTAAAATCAACCTCCGCCGCTACATCCTCCGGGTAGTTCAAATCTAGAAACGCGTCGCCCTCCAATAGCCCTACCGAGACAGCGGCCACCTGATGCCGCAGCGGAGATGTGGCGAGTTGACCTGTCTTTAATAAAGATTGAATGGCGTCTTCTAGGGCGACATAGGCCCCGGTGATGGCAGTGGTGCGGGTCCCCCCGTCCGCCTGCAGCACATCTGCATCCACCGTCAGCGTTAGCTCCCCCAGTACCTGGAGATCAAGGGCTGCCCTTAGACTACGGCCAATCAACCGTTGAATTTCCTGCGTACGTCCCGAAAGCCGCATATATTCGCGGGCCTTGCGCTGCTGGGTGGCGCTTGGCAACATCCGATATTCTGCCGTTAGCCAGCCCTGGCCCGTGCCCTCTAAAAAGCGAGGCACCCCTGGCTCCACCGAAACCGTACAGAGCACTTGGGTATTGCCACAGTGAGTCAGGACTGCCCCCGCTGCATATTGAGTAAAGCTGCGGATAAACTTCACCGGGCGCAATTCGTCAGGTCGCCGTCCGTCGGGTCGCTGCCAAGCCATAAGGGTCTCCTGCGAGTTTCAATTCAGAATAGCAGTCGGCCAGCGGATCAAAGGATTATTTCGATGGATAAAGCGGCGATAGCTTTAAGCAGCCCCATTAATTCTGAGTATTTGATATAGGCATAAGGTATCTTAAAGTATTAGATAGATTCAATATACAAATGCGTCTGAGCAGCCAGCCAGGAAGTCAGAAGAGCACTCTTGGCGAATGGGCAGACTATGCTAAGCTGTCTGAAAGTATTATTTTCGGTCGAGTAAATCGTTAACCTAGCGTTTCTCCGTCAATAAGCTCCCTACATTTTCATGACTTCGGAGAATTTTCATGTCCATTTACGTCGGTAACCTCTCGTTTGACGTCACCAAGGAAGACCTAACAGAGGTTTTTGCAGAATACGGCAGCATCAAGAACGTCCATTTGCCCACTGACCGAGAAACAGGCCGCTTTCGGGGTTTTGCCTTTGTCGAGATGTCTACAGATGACGAAGAGACTGCAGCCATTGAAGCCCTTGATGGCGCAGAGTGGATGGGACGCAGTATGAAGGTCAATAAGGCCCGCCCCCGCCGCTAGGCAACAGCGCCACAATCTCTGTAAATCATGCCAATTAAGTGCAGTCCCAACATGAGGAAGCTCAATGGCCCAAGTTATTCTGGGTGAAGACGAAAATATTGAATCAGCGCTGCGCCGGTTTAAGCGAAAGGTGTCTCAAGCTGGGATTTTTCCAGACTTGAAGAAAAATCGCCATTTTGAAACTCCCATCGAAAAGCGTAAACGCAAGACCCTGGCCAGACATCGTCAGCGCAAACGTCGCTCTCGGTTTTAGTGCTCGAACTCCACTGCCATACCACCTATTCAGACGGTACGCTCACGCCAGCTCAACTGGTTCAGCTGGCGGTACAGCGAGGGGTTAAAGCACTGGCCATTACCGATCACGATACGGTGGGGGGCTGGGGGGGGGGGGGGCCGCGCCCCCCCCCCCCGCGCCGAAAAAAAAC
>JBCCRZ010000553.1:0-4655 GCA_039200855.1 Cyanobacteria bacterium P01_D01_bin.44
CTCTTCCTAAAGACCCCCGGCCAAGATGAGTTGATTGCTGTTGTGCAAAACAACCCTAACCTAAACTTGCAGAGTAGCGCGTTCAACTTTGTCTGAGCTGCCCTAGTTGCTCACGCGGAAAGGCGATCCAGGCCCAACCATAGGCGATGATCATGAGAACGCTGATCATCATTAAAAGCGCTACGGCAACAATACGTACAACAATCAGGGGGAGTTGAATGCGTTGGGCAATACCAGCGCAAACGCCCCCCATTAGTCTCCGACGACGGCTCCGATAAAACATTACCGTTGAGCCAGGGTTTTTGATGCGATAGCAAATAGAGCTTAGCAAGCCTAACCCACCGAAAACAGAGGACGGTAGGGTAATCATTGTAAACCAGTGACCAACTGTGGCGAAGGAGAGCCCATCAGACAGCCAGGGCTGATTGGGGCAGCTAATTGCAGAGGTCTGGGGGTGACAGCCCAAAGCGTGGGCAAGTCCTAAGGCACCAAAGGCCAACAACAGTGGCCCAATGCCGTATAGGGCACAAGCCAACAACAACACAATTTGTCGTCGGACTGATAGGGACTGGCGGATTGCGATCGCACTGATCGCAGGTCCTCCAAAGCCCAGGATTAATAACAATGTTGGCCAAATTAAGGCATTCATGTTGAAGGGTTTCCTTGGGATAGACTCAAAAAAAGAAAACAACGACTTTGAAAATCAACTACCGGACATAGCGAACTCGTCGTTCCCACCGTCGAGCCAGCCATAGCGATAGGGCAATCACGATTCCCTCTGCTGGCAAAAACAGCGCATGAAAGACACCCAACATCATTAAGCAAAGCGGCACAACCAAAGTGCCCACCAAAACCAGCAGTCCCTGCCGTCGGGCAATAGACCCGGCATTTTGACTTTGACAGCGTAAGATCAGCCAACTCCCCATCGTAGCGCCCACGCAAATACCTGAGATTACGCCAACCAGAGGTGGATAAACACCCTCCAGGGTGGCGTTGGGCATAAATCTTTCCAAATATTGGCCTGCCAGCCAAAAGCCCAATTTGCCCATGAAGAATGCACCCGCAGTGCTACTGATTACAGCAGCCAAATATCCAATGGGGACGGGAGATGACTGTCTCATTGTGCTATCTCAGAAAACAATATTGGTATCATCATTGGTGTCATTAAGCTTGTGGCAGTGTCTTTAGTCACGAAGAAAACTTGAAATCACGATGTTTTTGGCGGTGGCAATCAATGTGAATACTTGTCTCTCTGTGTAACCCACAATCGGGTAGATCTTGAGAAATCGCTACCCGTTGGCATCTGTACTTTATACGGAAAATCCTGGGATAAGGCTGTAGATCTTGTCAGCTTTAGACTGAACATGAAAATCTTTCCCTACAAGACTTTTACGCTACAAACCTCTGCGCCTTTGCCGACCGTCAAACAGCGAATGGCGGGCCACATCGAAGCGCCCAAGTTGGTTCGATGGCAGTTTTCTCGCGATCACGCGCCTTACCAGGGCACGATTTTTGACAATGGGTTTGAGATTCGTCGCATCATTCACTATCGCAACTCGTTTTTGCCCCATATCCAGGGGCGATTTGAGTCGAAACCTACGGGCACCGCTGTCCATATCACGATGCAGTTGCATCCCCTGGTGCTGGCGTTTATGTGCGCCTGGGGTGGGATTTGGTACATGGGTGCTTTTCCCATAGCGTTTTTTGGCGGTATTCCTATGCTCATGGGGTTGGCCGTATTAACCCTGCCCCTCGCTATGTTGAGTCTCTTTTTGGGCGCATTTCAGTACGAAGCTGAGCGCAGCCACCGGGACTTAACCCAGATCATTACCGGCAACGGGCGACTCCGCCAGCCAGGCCGACTGTCTCCGCTGGTTAGAAGCATGCTGTGGGGGGGCACGGCAATGGTGATCGCAATCTTACTGCACCAGCTGAGTGCGTCGCAGCCCCCCGGGCTGCCCTTTGAGCAAACTGAAGCGGACTGTGCCCAGGCAAATCCCTCCCCTTACTGCCAGTTTGAGGTTACACACAAGCTGAGAGCGCATCCGTCGGTCATTTCTCTGGCTATCAGCGACGACGGTCAAACCCTGGTCAGCGGTGGAGACGATAAAGCCATCAAGGTCTGGGATGTGGCGACCGGGCAGCTCAGAAAAACCTTGCAGAGTGATTCTGGGATTGTGCAGGCGGTTGCGATCGCACCCGATGGCAAAACGGTCATCAGCGGTGGTGGCGATCGCATGGTGCGCCTTTGGGATCTGACCTCAGACCAGCCGCCCCGGATGCTGGCAGGACATCAGAACTCAATTAACCAGGTTGCCATCTCTGCAGATGGCAAAACCGCGATCAGCACGGCCTATAGCGAAGTAAAGCTGTGGGATCTGGCCACGGGTCAGCCACAAGCCACCCTGGTGGATGCCACCCCGACTGAGACGACCTGGGGACCTATCACCTTAAAAAGTACCCCCCAGGCTCAACCTCTGACCATCGGCCCAGACGGCAACAAAGTGCTGGTTGCAGACAATCAGCATTGGTTGGTTTGGGATGTCGCGACACAGCAGGCAACCCACCTGCCCAAGCCCGCCTCAAATTTTGTCCAAGACGCTGCCATTACGCCAGGAGGGCAGTTTGTCGTCACCGTTTCATACCGTCAACCCATTACCTTCTTTAAGGTGTGGGATCTCACCACCGGTAAACTCAAGACCCAAGGCCGTCTGTCATCTTCCCCCGAGCAATATTCACTCAACACGATTGCCCTGAGTCGGGATAGCGGGGACGCTGACTCGTCAGTTCGCATTATCGGCAGCACCCCTCGAGGCCTTAAAACCTGGAATCTGCAAAATAACGCGCTAGAAGCCACCCTGACAGCAGAGCGACTGCAGCACCTGGTCAGCAGTGCGGACGGCAGCACCCTGGCGGGCGTTGTGCCTGCATCAGCGGAGCAAGCTGCCACGATTCAGGTCTGGCGGCGTCCATAGCCCAACTGCTCTCAGCCATGCAAATTGCCCAGCCCCCCTGCCCACCCCGCTCGGGAATCACACGCGGTTGCTGATCTCGATCTGCTCCACTGTCCCGAGAAACCCCTAAACTCTGCATTACACTCTGAATAGAGCTTGGTCCAACTTGTAGATCCAAGCAATGAGGCCAATCGTCCCCCATGAGTCCATCAGCACCAGCATTGACCGCAAAAACCGTCTTGATCGTTGGAAATTATCAGGATAATCCCTGTGTACTCTCCAATATCCTGAGTCGTCAGGGGTATGCCGTAGAGACAGTTGCCGCGGGTGCAGCTGCTCTGGCGCGGGTTCAAGAGACCCCGCCAGATTTGATTTTACTGAGTGAGGCCCTGCCTAGCAGCCACGAGCTCTGTCAACAACTGGCTGGTGAGATACCGATCATTTTTGTGGGGAGGGATGTTAGAGATAAGGTTAAGAGCTATAAAGCGGGTGCAGTCGGCTACCTGATGCCTCCGTTTTGTGATCAAGAAGTTGTCGTCCAAGTGTCCACTCAGCTAAGGTTAGGCTCGCTCCAGCAGCAGCTCGCGACCCAAGACCACCAAATTCAGACCGAGATCGCCCAGCATCAAAAAACCAAAACCGCCTTTCGAGCTGCCGAAGAAAAGTTCTCTAAAGCGTTTTACAGCAGCCCGACGCCCATGGGCATTTTGACCTTAGACGACAGTCGCTTTGTCGAGGTCAATGATGCTTTTATCAAGCACTCAGGCTACAGTCGAGCTGAGCTAATGGGTCGCACCGTCCTGGAGGTTAACCCCTGGGTTGATTTAGAGAAACGGGCTCAAATGTTTGAGCAACTCAGGGCTGACGGAGCTGTCTATGGCTATGAAGCCTGTTTGCGCCACCGGTCAGGTCAGATTAAAACCATGCTGCTGTCCCTGGAAGTGGTACAAATTCAGGGTAAAGCCCATCTACTGCTCACCGGCCATGACATCAGCCAACTCAAACAGACCGAAGAAGCCTTACGCAAAAGTGAGGAACGCTTTGAAACCCTGGTGGCGAATGTCCCAGGGGCGGTTTATCGCAGCGCCTGTGCGCCAGACTGGCCGATGGTATTCCTCAGTGATGGGGTGACCGGGATAGCGGGATATCGGCCCGAAGCCCTGCTCGATAACCAAGTGCATAGCTGGGTGAGCATCACTCACCCCGACGATCGCGCCAGGGTCGCTCAGCAGATCAACACTGCGGTCGCCGCTGGGCAACCGTTTGCCATCGAATATCGAATTATTCATGCCGATGGCAGGGTTTGCTGGGTCTATGAGCGCGGTCAGGGACGCTTTGACCCGGATGGACAGCTGCTTTGGTTAGACGGGGTAATTTTAGACATTAGCGATCGCAAACAGGCAGAGCTGTTAACTACCCAGGCCAAAGAAAACGCCGAAGCCGCGAACCGTGCCAAAAGCATCTTTCTCGCTAACATGAGCCACGAACTGCGTACCCCGCTAAATGCCATCCTCGGCTTTACCCAGGTGATGCAGCAAGACCTCAAACAGGGCCCTGAGGTCTTTTACCAAGAGGCTGCTGAATATCTACAAATCATTAGCAATAGCGGTGAACACCTCCTGTCCCTGATCAACGACATTCTGGATATGGCCAAAATTGAGGCCGGTCGGGTGACAACGAGTCTTGAGACCGTTGATTTGC
>JBCCRZ010000554.1:0-4651 GCA_039200855.1 Cyanobacteria bacterium P01_D01_bin.44
GATAAACTCATCGAAGAGAAAACCCACAAGGCTTTCTTTATGCACGGGACAGGCCACTTTTTGGGCCTGGACGTTCACGACAGTGGTATTTTGAGAAACCCCGACAAAACTTGGAAGCCCTTTGCCTCGGGCAATGTGGTTACCGTCGAACCGGGAATTTATATTTCCCCATACTACGAACCTGCCGAGGGGCAGCCCGCGGTTGACGAACGCTGGCTCGGCATCGGCATCCGTATCGAAGATGATGTATTGGTGACTGAAACCGGGCATGAAATTTTAACGGCAGGGGTTCCCAAATCCGTCGCAGAGATGGAAGCTTAGGAAACTTTTTGCTCATCTTACTTGAAAAAAGTACACGAAAACTTATAATGCCCCCTAGCTTAAGAAAAACAAAGTGGGGACAATCATTCGCTGTAATGGAGTCCACTGACTTTAAAGTGCGCGTTTTGCTGCGGAGAAAAGATTAACCTGTGAAATGGAACCGTTTAGTACCGGGAGTCTTAGGAGTTATCGGGGCGTTACTGCTGGCATTGCCTGCTGAGGCCGCCAGGCTGCAGTCTTGGCGGTTTAATCAGCGCGAAAATCGCCTGACCTTCTCAACCGATACCCCGGTGCAACCGCGAGCCCAGCTAATTTTCAGCCCCACGCGTCTGGTGATCGATTTGCCGGGGACTACCCTGGGTGGCCCCACCTCTGACCAATCCGCCGGTCGAGGCATTCGAGAAGTGCGGGTGGGCCAATTTGATGCGCAAACTACCCGTATCGTGGTCGAGTTAGAGCAGGGTTACATTCTTGACCCCGAGCAGGTGCAGGTGCGCGGCGAAACCAACCGCGACTGGGTGGTGCAGATTCCCCGTCCGCAGCGGGGTGACCCGCCTGATGATGCGCCTACTGAGACCACTGCCCCAGCTGAGAACCTCGTCAGCGCTGAGCCTGACACAGCCGCTGCAACTCAGATCCAAGGGATTAGTGCTACCGCGGACGGGTTTTTTGTACGTACCCTGGGTGAGGTGCCTGAGATTGAGGTGAGTCGCTCGTCGGGGCGTCGGGGCCGCGATCGCAAAGTCACCATCGAGATTGAGAATGCTGCGATCGCAGCAGGTTTAACCTCCCAAAGCTTGCCAGAAAACCGCTATAGCGTTCGCAGTTGGGAAATTACCCAAACGTCAGCCTCTCCACCAACGGTCGAAATCACTCTGGATCTCATGGATGATGGCCCAGATTGGAATGCGCTATCTAGCGATATCGGGGGCATTGTGATTTTGCCCGACGGGATTTCTATCCGTGAGGTTCCTGATGGTGGCAACTTTGCAGGCGCAGGCTCAGCTATCGCCATTTCCCGGTCCGACCGGGGCAATGACCGCACTGATCGGCCCAACACTGATCGGCCCAACTCAAGCAATCGCAGAGCCGATAACCGCCCCACCCGAGATGATAATGCTCGTCCAGATGACCGCCCGCAGGTGCCCAGCGGTCGATATGTCGTCGTCATTGATCCGGGCCACGGAGGGCGCGATCCGGGGGCCGTCGGCATCAACGATTTGTATGAAAAAGACGTGGTGTTTCCGATCTCCCAACGGGTTGCTACTACCCTGCGTGATCAGGGCGTAGAGGTGGTCTTAACCCGCACCAGTGACTACGAACTCGACTTGGAACCCCGTGTGCAGATTGCGGAGCGCGCCAATGCGACTGTCTTTGTTAGTATCCACGCTAACGCCATCAGCCTCAGCCGCCCTGATGTGAATGGTTTAGAGACCTACTACACCTCTGACGAAGGGGCTCGCTTTGCCCGCGTTGTCCACGATATTATCCTGCGCAATATGGGCATGAACGATCGCGGGAGTCGCCGCGCTCGGTTCTATGTGATTCGCCACACCTCCATGCCCGCCATCTTGATCGAGACGGGCTTTGTCACTGGGGCCGAAGACTATCGCAACCTCAGCAGTTCTCGCTGGCGCGATCGCATGGCAGATTCGATCGCGCAAGGGATTTTGACATATTTGGAGCAACTGTAAACTACTTCTGCTCCGGATGTTCCACCGCTGGTCCCGGTACACCGAGCTGATTAATCGCGGCAATTAACTGATGCAGTCGGCCAAAGTCGCGATGGTTAAAGGGGAAAATTAAGCGCGGCAAAGTTTCTGTGTCATCGCCCTTTTCTTCGGGCAGGGCGGGGCCTGTTTTCATGGTGCCGTGGCTAAGCAAATCAGCAAACTCGGTATTGAGCTTGTCGACGGCCCCCTCGGCCAGCGGGCTCTTGAGGCGAATCACCAGCTGGTCGCCCACATAGCGAATGGAGTGATAGACCCGATAGAAACTTGCGATCGCATCCCAGGCCTCGTCTAAATCATTGGTGATGGTATACAAACTGGGGTCTTCCGGGCTGATTAAGCGACGCTCCAACAGATAATCATGGAGGTAGCCATCCCAGGCTTTCCAATAGTCGCCACCGGGGTGATCTAACAGCACAATGGGCATGGGGCTGGCCTTGCCCGTCTGGATCAGCGTCAGCGACTCAAAGGCCTCATCCTGGGTGCCAAACCCACCGGGAAAAAGCGCCAATGCATCGCTTTCCCTCAAGAAAAAGAGTTTGCGTGTAAAAAAGTACTTAAATGTAATTAGATTGTCGCTCCCCTCCATGACCGGATTGGCCCCCTGCTCAAAGGGCAACTGGATATTGAGCCCAAAGGATCCGTCGGGGCCGGCCCCCTCATTACCGGCCTGCATAATGCCGCCCCCGGCTCCGGTCATCACCATAAAGCCGCACTTCGTAGCTCGTTGGGCAAAGGCTTTAGCGAGTTGATAGTCAGGCTGGGTTGACGGCGTCCGGGCGGAGCCAAAAATAGTCACCTTGCGCACGTGACGATGGGGATAAAACCCTTGAAACCCTTGCTCCATATCCAAGAGCGCATAGTTCAAAATCTTCCAGTCGAGTCGATCGGCCTCACGACCAATCATTCTGACCAAAGTTTCTAAAATTTGCTGAATCAAGCCCCCATGATTCAGGGCGGGTAGCTGGGAAATGATTTCACTTATTTCTTCTTGGAGGTGCGTTGGCGCTTTTGACAAATAGGCCATCGTTAGAAACGTAAATAGGGTGGATAACTTGTGGAACCCTATTCTATCGGTATTTTTAGCCAGCGTCAGAGGCCCGCCTCCCTTTTGGGGTTGGCGACTTTTCTAATTAGAAATGTCCTCAATCAGAGCAGACCACTAGGCCTGTGTAGGGTAAAGTTTGCAACCACCCCCACCCAAAGAGCCCATTAAACTTTGGGTGAAACGTTACCCGTGTGTAAAACCTAGCCAAGGCGCTTGACTCGGCAAGACTATTCGGCCCAAGCACTCGACTAGAAAATGCTTTGTTTTAGAGATACTTTTCAAGGGTATTTGCAAGGGTTGTCTTAGGCACTGCGCCCACGACCATATCAACCCGCTGCCCCCCCTTAAAGATCATCAAGGTTGGGATGCTGCGGATGCCATATTGGCTGGCAACACTGGGATTGTCGTCAGTGTTGACCTTGACGACTTTGACTTTGCCATCGTACTGCTCAGCGATTTCGTCAACCACGGGGGCAACCATTCGGCAAGGGCCGCACCAGGGTGCCCAAAAATCGACGAGTACCGGGACTTCGCTTTCTAAAACTTCTTGCTTAAACGTTGAGTCTGTGACTTGTGCGGCTGACATGCCTACAATTCCTTGCCTTTCCTTGTGTACCAGGATCTTACCATAGCCAATCTTGTGACGTACGGCTAGAGCCCTAAATTTAAGATACCGCTCGGGATGCCCCGTAGGGATGTCCATCCGCTGGTAGCCCTTTAGGGGGATGCCCTGCTGTAAATGCCATCCAGCGAGATTGTGCTGTGTTCACAATGGATTATGAGATGAATATTAAAGATTACGATGCTAATGTTCTCTTTCAAGCATCAATTACAAGGCTATCAGCCCGTCCTAACATGACCTACAATTAGGAACCGCCCAAACGCGAACGTTTAGGCGGAGTGTGGTGTGAGGAGTGAACGGAAACTTCCGTCTCCGCTATGTCTCCATTGTAGGTGACGCTTTTGCTTTTGACACCCCCAATCGGGACGCTGTGAGACAAGATTTAAAGCTTTCTCACCAGATCTTGATACAAATGGCCCCGATAGGCCAAATAAATATTCCCAATACGCCAACTTGGCTGAGGTTTTAGCTCGAAGGTGGGCGAAAAGGGGGATTTTATTTACCCATACCAAGCTGTTGAGCCTTTTGATAGACCTTACCTTCTGTTAGTAATGAGGGGGCAATCACCACTTCAACCTGCTGCATCTCCTTCAGATTTTTTGCTCCTAAGGTTCCCATACTGGTTTTAATCGCCCCCAAGAAATTGTGGGTACCATCGTCTAGCTGGGCAGGCCCCCTCAAGATTTGCTCTAGGGTGCCGGTGGTGCCGACGCGGATGCGGGTTCCCCTTGGTAAGACGGGACTTGGGGTAGCCATGCCCCAGTGAAATCCTCGCCCAGGGGCTTCTTTAGCCCGCGCGAACGGAGACCCAATCATGACGCCATCAGCCCCTGATGCAATGCACTTGCAAATGTCGCCGCCCGTAATCAGACCCCCATCCGCAATGATGGGCACATAGCGACCGGTTTCACTGTGGTAGTCGTCCCGAGC
>JBCCRZ010000555.1:0-4635 GCA_039200855.1 Cyanobacteria bacterium P01_D01_bin.44
CAAGGCGATTTTACAGTGCGGGCAGAGGTCTCCGATGACGAGATTGGCATTGTGGCTGACTGCTTTAACGCCTTGATTGAAAGCATCAGACAGATGATTGTTGCCGTAAAACAAAATACAGCCCAGGTCAACACAACTTTGAGCAATGGGGACAGTGCGCTACAGGCACTCTCAAACAAAGTAGCACACCAGGCCCAGGCAGCTGAGTTTGCCTGTAAGTCTTTTGAAACCCTACAGTGTTCATTGGCAACCACCCAAGCAGCGGCCCATCAAGCTCAAAGGGCAGCGCAAACGGCATCAAGTACCTTAACCTTCAACGACATCACCCTGGAGCAAATAGCCCAGACGATGCTGACGTTACAAGAAATTATCCATATCAGCGATAAAAAGGTCCAGTCCTTAGAAGACGCATCCCAGCAAGTCTCTCAAATGGTTGCCTGGTTGGACAACATGGCGATGCAAACCCATCTACTAGCGATTAATGCGGGCCTCGAAGCCACTAAAGCCGGGGAGGATGGTCACAAGTTTGCGATCGCAGCTGACGAAATGAGTCAACTTGCCAATCAAGCCAGACAAGTGACCCAGGCCCTTGAGACCACCCTAAACACAATTCGGATAGAGACCAATCATGTCACCGAGGCCATGACCTTCGGCAAAACTCAGGCCCAAGAGGGGATACACTTGGTCGCCCAAACCCAGGCAGGAATGACAAGCCTGTTGACTGCCGCCAGCCAAATGGATCAAGCAATCCGGGTGATTAATGATGAAACCACCTCACAAGCAGAACGCTCTCAAACGATTGTCGGTGTCAGCCAAAAGATAGCGCAAATGTCACAACAGGTTTCCGCGTCCTCTGATCAGATTGCAGATCTACTGCAAAAAACAGCTGGGTTCACAGATGACTTACAAACCTCGGTAGGCGCTTTTCAAATAGAGACCAGCAGCCCTCAGACAAAACGCTGTTTGGCGCTGCGTCAAGCTTAAATTTTCTTAGCCAGGCGGTGACGTAGCTCAACCACCAGATTATCCAGAGTCTCAAATTGAGGCATCCCCCACCACTCGCAGACAATATCCACATTGCCCTTACGCCAAAACCCAGATGGGCAACAGACCAGTGTCTGTTGGCCCGCACAGGTGGCCCGAGCAGTTAGCCCCAACTCTAACAAGGTCACAGGGCTCTTGGTCGTAGGCTCAAAATAAAAGATCACGATATCCGCTTGCGCTAGCCCCGCTAGCTCCCACTCAACTTGGGCCCGAAACGGTGGGAATGAAGCATCCTGCGGCCAGGTTGACTCCCACGCCTCTCGGCGGGGATTGAGGACAGAGCCTGTCATATCGCTGAGCTGGGTGACCATGTCTTGCTGCCAGTTAGACGCCTTCCCCATCTCAATTGAGCCTGCTAAAAAGATAATAGGCGAGGGAATATTTTGGAGACTCGCAAGCGGACGCAGCTCAAGCACAGGACCTTGACGAGATAACATCGACGATATCAAACCTGCAACCTGGCCTCCCAGGAGAGTCAATCAGGCTTTCGGATAGATATCCTCAACAAGATAGCATTAGCGGTCAACCGCTTATAGCCCATATTTTTTGATGGTAGCTAATAGTTCTTGGGGTTGGGGGGGCTTAGCTATAAATTCAGTGGCCCCGGCCATCCGCGCTTTAAGCCGATCCACGTGGGTATCTTGCCCCGTCAAAATAATAATCGGCGTTTTCGCAAAGGCAGGTGTCTCTCGTAAAAACTTACAAATGCTATAACCATCTGCATTTGGCAAGTTCAAATCAAGCAAAATCATCTGAGGCTTATGCTCAATCAGCAACGCAAACCCGCTCATCGGCTCTTGAATGCCGAGCATCTTATACCCTGCTGACTCCAGAATTTTTTTGAGGGTATGGGCTAACACAGGACTGTCATCAATACAGGCGATCAGTGGCTGTGATGGCGCAAGCGGCGTGTCTGCCGGACCCGGCGTCGGCGTCGGGCTCGACGGGGACGAGGGGGCCGGCATTGATGGTTGCTTAGCAGGCACGTTCGGCGCAACGATCGGCCCGCTCAAATCTGGCAACTCCTGGAACTGTAGACAACCACTTTCCACCAGGGGGAGCAGTGATTGGGTCAGCCAGGTCACAGAGCGCCCTATCCATAGGGAGATATCCCATAGGCTAAACTCACCGGTGAGATATCTGCGATTGGCCGGCAGCGCGTCAAAATCCACCGCTTGCGTGAGCACTGGTGCGATCGCAGGGCTGAGATCACCCAAATTAGCCGCCTGCCACTCCTGTTGCATATTGGCTGCTTTGCGATACAGCATCTTAATTTCTCGGGCAGAGAGCACAGCCGTGCGGCAATTAGACGACAAAGGCTTTGCTAAGGTTTCCCATTCACTGTCTATCTCGCGCTCACGACTCAGCTCAAATAAGCACTCTTGAAACGCACTGCGAAGCACGAGTTTGGCTTGAATAAGACTTAGCTGCCGCTGGGCAAATCCTTGCTCAAGCAGCCTTAATTCCCAAAAGTCTGTTTGTGACAACCACTCGTCAGCAGTCTGCCACTCCCAGTTGGGTCGCTGTTGACGAATGGCGCGGTCCCATCGCCTGACGCGATGAAAATCGTTGGTGGGATAGATCAGTTGTCCTCCAGACAGGTGGAGTGTCCAGGTGCTGGTGCTGCTCCGCAGCCTGAGCTCACCCTCATTTAAAGCGTGCAGGCTATCGATGATTTCCGTCAGGGTTCCAGGCAAATTATCTGTGGTTTCAATCAGAGTCGTAGGTGACATGTTTGACGAACGAGATGGACTTCTAAGACGCCGCGGGTGTGAGTCGCGAAGGGGAAATGTTGAATCCTGCAATTAATCAAGCCAAATGGCGGAGGCAGACACGCTTACAAATTTGATACACGTATTAAGGCTAAATTCTGGAAGGATCTCAAGTTAATTTATCAACTAAGTTGGCTATAGCGGCTTATTTTTGGATTTGTCCTGAGTTGCATACACCCTCATCAAGATAGGGGCACCGTATTAGATCGAGTAAATCGAACAGTCACAGAGAAAAACAATCAAGCGTCACGGGTATTCTAGGCGTTCGACTTAAGTCGAGCAATCCCGGTGGGATAATCAGCTGGTAGTCAGGATTCAGATATCACTGGTGAGTTACGGGTAGTCGATGTCAGACGCGATCGCAAACAGCCATCAGACAGCCCAACGTTGCATAAGCACAAACACTGATACCTAAATTAAGGTATATCGTCCTTTGCCCAGGATGGCTTCCCAGAAAACCAGTATAAGCAGGCTTTTTTTTATACGCTTTCCGTACATTTATATGAACTTCACTTTATGCACCTTATTATGAAGTTTTGATAAAGCTCCAGTGGGCTGAGTTGCACGATTTACGCGGCTGAGTTGATGCTTTCGGGTAGGGCATCCACCACACAACCACAAATCTCTCTAGATTTTTGTTTTCTCAAATCGACCCATCTTCAATCATCAGATGGGGTCAAAAGGTTATCCGCTTTATGGCTATTGTTGTCAAGCTCATGCTTGCAGGCAGGATAGTCTTTCTTCAACAACCTAATTAAATTATCTCAGCAGAGCCTGTTGGCCTCTGTAAATTTTGAGTATGAGAGTGTACAGGCATCTCTATGCCCCCAAGATGGCTTAGCACTAGTATGTTCAACCGTTGATATACAACTTCACTATTGTTCCTGGTATCCTGCCTGAGCCACTGTAATAGACTCTAGACAACATCACAACCGATTGCGAGCAAGTTGCTAAATCACTGCATTTACAGGCCTTTAGAACTTTTGTCATTTTTCGGTTCTGTGGCTGTCAGGTCTGCTCGCCAGATCGATCAGATTGTTATGGGTGCAATTATTCAATGGTTCAAGGCGAGTTGAGTAAACGTCTCACCTGTCTTGCTTAGACCGAAACCGACACACCTACTTCGGCTGCACAGCCAATTTTTTTGACCCCCCTGTGTGATGGCATGGGTTTCTTACACACCCAATGAATTTTAAATAGGTGAACCATAATGATTGCAAACGCCCTTAAGCCTTCCAAAAAGGTACGACTGCGGCATCAGTTGTTGTTGATGTTGGTATTGAGTAATTTGTTACCTGCTGCAGTGGGGCTGTACGGAACGCTTTCCTTCTCTAGAGCTGCCTCTGAAACAGCTAAAGAACGTGTCCAAGCTGAAATTAAGGAGGAAGCCGACACCATTGATACTTTTTTGAATGGCGTCAATGAAGATATCTTATTTTTGAGCCAATCCGCTCCGGTCCAAGGGATTGTTCGCGCCAGGGCAGCCGGTGGCACTGATTCAGAGACAGGGCTCAGCACTCAAGCCTGGCAAGAGGAACTCGCCAATACCTTTATTTCTCTATTAGAGTCAAAGACGCGATATCAAAAATTTCGCTACATAGACGAAAACGGCAATGAGCTGATCCGCATCGAAAAAGACAACGAAAATCGCGATCAGATTCGGATTATCCCTGATTCAGAGCTGCAAAATAAGGCTAATCGGCCATATTTCGATGAAACGATGCAGTTGCGGATTGGTGAAGTCGCTGTTTCTCGTGTCAATCTACAGGTAGAGCAAAGGCGCATTATTCAACCACAACAGCCGGTTATGCACTATACA
>JBCCRZ010000556.1:0-4631 GCA_039200855.1 Cyanobacteria bacterium P01_D01_bin.44
AGTACGTCTGCCTGTACGCGACGGGCCACATTCTTCATTAGCTTAATCTCATCAGCCCCGTCAGCCTTCTCAATGGAAATTCTCTCCTCTTCCGTCATTTGTTGTTTTGCATCAATCGGTTTCTCCCAGGCGATTCTCTCTGGGCCATTGCCGGGGGGCACTGAACCATTCTCAGCAATCCAGCTGTCGCGAATCCCTTCTAGGAGAGTCCGACTAGGGCGTTCGACTGACTGAAGCTTTACCCAATGACAGGCATCCGGTTTTCTCACCAAATGTTGTTTTAACCCAACCGCTGCATCTCGTGAAAAGCCTACATATTGAAGTGTATGGCTTTCATCATAGATCGCATAGATGGCCACTTTACCCTCAAACACATTTGGGATTTGCCCCGATTCTGTTAAGTACGGAATTGCTTCTAAGCTGGCCAATGTAGGGGTAGAGACTTCAACCATGGAATTTTAGATTTTAGATTTTAGATTTTGGGCTGCTTAGAACCCCGGCTTCTTTTTTGGATTGCACCTGCTACCTTTGCTTTGGCAAGGAAGCCGGGGTTCTAGCCAGATATACGGCACATAATCGGCTGGGTTTGAAAATCTTGGCTTTGAACATAAACGGCGGCGGTACGTTGATGATGACGTAGTCCGGCGACTGGTGGTACTGCTCAAACTCAGCGGGCATCCCTTTAGGGGTCGCCGTCGTGTAGGGCACTGGCTGAAATAGCTGCTCAGTAAACTCAACTTGCTCAGCCCCGGTGCTTTGGCACACTTGCTGCAAAAATGCATCGCTGGTTAGTAGGGCAAACAGGTCAGCCTGGGCCTGGGGATCTAGCGTAAAGCTCGCATCAACGTTGTCTAAAATTCGGATGCCCATTGATCAAAAGCGTTTTCTAAAGAACGCAGCTTGCTCTGAGATCAGCCTATAGTGAATAGAGACACGCTGACAGGAACATTAGATTAAGAATTTTGACCCTCCATTGCGTTTGAAACCCCATGAAAGCCTCTAAAGAAGTCATCAATTCCATTGTTTTTGTCTTGCTCATTGCCTTTATCGGCTGGAATCTCTTTCGACTAGGGCTCATGGTATGGGCGGCGAATAGTTTTTTGTAAACGGGTAAATGACCATGGCTAAGGTTAGAAAGTTGGGTCATATCCCCGCGCCCGATTAGAAAACCTCCGGTGCTTAGACTAGATGCGGTTTAAAATGCTATTTGCTGTTACCGCTGTTCGCTTTCTGTCGCATGTCTGCTCCCAAGATTCCTGATGCCGTCTGGACCTGGCCCATTGGTCAACGCTGGCAAACTCCCTACATTGTCCGCTATGCCAGTAACTTAGACGACGGCCCTGAACACGGTGCTCCCCTGGGTGGCTTCGGAGCAGGCTGCATTGGTCGCTCCCCCAACGGCACGTTTAACCTATGGCACCTCGACGGCGGTGAGCATATTTTTCAAACCTTTCCCGGATGCCAGTTCAGCGTCTTTGAGCAGCTGGCTTCGGGCGAGTCGCAGGCGTATGCGATGACGACGGATGAGGGGTTGGTGGTGGGTGAGAGTTATCCAAAGGAAGGCCGCGGGGATGGGGGGACGCGGGGACGGGGAGATGGGGAAGATAAGGAAGATGGGATAGATCGTAGGGGCAGCGCTTTGTGCCTGCCCAATGCAGGATCAAACGCCGTTGGTACCTATCATGCTCTCTACCCTCGAAGCTGGTATACCTATGAAAACATCTTCCACGCTGAGCTGACCTGCGAGCAGCTCACGCCGATTTGGGCGGACAACTATCAAGAGAGCAGCTATCCGGTTGCCGTTTTTGTGTGGACAGCCCACAATCCCACCGATCAGCCTATTACCTTAAGCATCATGCTGTCCTGGCAAAACATGGTGGGCTGGTTTACCAACGCCAACAAATCACCAGAGGTGCAGCAGCGCGACGACGGTAGCCCGTTTTATGAGTACAAACCGCCCCTCGGCAAAAGTACCGGCAATTTCAACCAGTTAGTCGAAAAGGGTAATTTCACCGGCTGTATCATGGACGGCTCCTGGTCAGGTGATCCCAGCGAAGGCGACGGCCAATTTTGCATTGCGACTCTAGTCAATATCCCGAATTGGGCAGGTACAAGACCAGCCCCTACGATCTCTGCGTCCCCGCGTCCCCCCCTCTCCGCGTCCTCTCCTGCTCCCCCTTCGCTTTTCCCCTTTCGCCCTTCGCCCACTACCACCCACCACATCCACTGGCAACCTACCGACCCCGCCCTTTGGCAAGCCTTTTCCGCCGACGGCACCCTTCCCAACGTTGTAGATACAACTTCCACTGTGGTGGAACCAGAAATAGAAGAACCGTTGGGCAGCGCGATCGCAACCCGATTCACCCTCCAACCCGGCGAAACTCTGGAAATTCCCTTCGTCCTCAGCTGGGATCTACCCGTGACCGAGTTTGCTGCGGGCAAGCAGGCATACCGGCGTTATACCGACTTCTTTGGCCGCAGCGGTCGCAATGCCTGGGCGATTGCCCAAACTGCCCTGGAGAATTATTCAACCTGGCAAGCGAAAATCGAGCAGTGGCAGCAGCCCATCCTCGACCGAGAAGATTTGCCTGCCTGGTTTAAGATGGCGCTATTCAACGAACTTTACGACCTCACCAGTGGCGGTACGTTGTGGAGTGCGGCTAGCGATCTAGATCCCGTCGGGCAGTTTGCGGTGCTGGAGTGTATGGACTACCGCTGGTATGAAAGCCTGGATGTACGACTCTATGGCGGTTTCGCCACGCTGATGCTGTGGCCTGAGTTAGAGAAATCAGTGATTCGTGCTTTTGCGCGAGCGATCCCCACTGAAGATAGTAAGCTACGCATTATCGGTTACTACTACACCATCGGTGACACTGAGCATAAAGCGATTCGCAAAGCCAAAGGAGCCACGCCCCATGATCTGGGGGCACCCAACGAAAACCCTTGGGTAGCAACGAATTACACCAGCTATCAGGACTGTAATCAGTGGAAAGACTTGCCCAGCGATTTTGTGATTCAGGTTTATCGAGCCTTTGCGTTAACTGGCGGCGACGATGTGGCATTTTTGGCGGAGTGCTGGCCTGCGGTGGTCGAGACGCTGAAGTACCTCAAGCAGTTCGACCAGGATAGCGACGGCATTCCTGAAAATGGCGGTGCCCCCGACCAGACCTTTGATGACTGGCGGCTTAAGGGGATTAGTGCCTACTGTGGCGGGCTGTGGCTGGCGGCGTTGCAAAGCGCGATCGCAATTGCCAATGTGCTTGAAGCCCACCATCAGGCACCGGGGAATTTGGCGGTGTTGCGATCTCAATATCAGCGCTGGTATGACCAGGGTCGAACCATCCTCCACAAAAAGCTTTGGAACGGTCGATACTACCGCCTCGACACCGGCAGCGGTTCTGATGTGGTGATGGCCGATCAGCTCTGCGGCCAGTTTATGGCCCAGCTGATGGGGCTACCCGATATCGTTGCCCCAGAGTTTGCCGAGTCAGCCTTGGAGGCTGTTTACGACGCCTGCTTCGTCAAATTTAATGAATATGCAGCTCAGCACGTGGCTCCTCAAAACCAAAAATTTGAAGGAGCCCAGACCGGCCACTTTAGTGCCACCGCCCTCGGCATGAAAATTGGCGCAGCTAACGGTGTGTGCCCTGACGGCTCACCCCAAAACCCCGATGACACCCATCAGCTCGAAGTATGGACGGGCATTAATTTTGGACTCGCTGCCTATTTAGCCCACATGGGGAAACCTGATCAAGCCCTAGAAATTGCCGAAGCTGTTGTGCGCCAGGTGTATGAGTTTGGGCTTCAGTTTCGTACCCCTGAGGCAATTACGGCCCTGGGCACCTTCCGCGCCTGTCATTACCTACGCCCTATGGCAATTTGGGGGCTTTACGGGACGCTGACCCAGCAGTTTACAGATTAGACACATTACAGATATCGCTAGAGCGACAAGACCAGCTGCAACTCATCATTAACAGCCGTGCGCAAGTCTTCAGGTAAAGCGCCAAGCCGCTCAGTGAGTGAGGCTTTAGTGAGGGTAAACAGCTGCGATAGATTTGCGATCGCGGCTTGCGAAAAGCCCGTGACCTCAGTCGGCACCTGCACCGTACCTGGCGCTTCGGCTAGCCGCTCGTTGATGGTAATCGCAGCTACCACGACTGTCTGGATCAGACTTTCGTTAAACATATCATCTTGCACAACTAGCACCGGTAGGCGAAGCTGGGCTGCACTGCCGGGTGCTGCCAACGTCGCCCACCAAATCTCACCACGATACATTTATTGATTTTCACGCAAGAAAGACATCAGTTGCATGGAGAGCAGCGCCGGATCGTTTTCCGCATCGGCATAGATTTCGTTGAGCTTCTCCAGGGTTTGCGCTCGGTTATACCGGCCTAAGAACGCCTCCAATGCTTTGGAATAGAGTTCGCTGCGGGAAACGCCCAGCCGGTCTGCGGCTCCCTCTGCATCGGTAAAAAGCCAGTCAGGTAAAGAAATTGCGGTTTTCATAAGGTTGCCCTCGTTAGGTGAGTTTGTCGGTATAACCAGAGTTATACCATGCGGATCTGCGATCGCACTTTCCCATAAGCAAATGCGATCGCACCGGGCCTGATCCATAGGCGGGTGCGATCGCA
>JBCCRZ010000557.1:0-4620 GCA_039200855.1 Cyanobacteria bacterium P01_D01_bin.44
AAACAGACGCCTGCCACAGGCTTGATCAATGGCCCGGATGTGGTCAGACACCCCATAGTCATCGGTCTCGCCGGGCTCAGTCATGATATTGCACACATAGACGCGGGGCACCTGGGTATGGGCAATGGCATCGGCAATCTCGGGCACCAGCAGGTTGGGGATGATACTGGTATAGAGGCTGCCCGGCCCCATGATGATGTAGTCAGCGGTCTCAATCGCCTCAATCGCACGGGGCAGCGCCGGGGGGGCCGCAGGGGTGCAGCCGATATTGACAATCCGCCCTCGGGCTTTGGTAATGTTAGACTCGCCTTCGATGCGGCGACCGTCGCTGAGCTCGGCCCAGAGTTTGACATCACTGAGGGTAGAGGGCAGCACAGTGCCCCGCACCGCCAGCACCTGGGAGCTAGCTAAAATTGCCTGCTCCCAATCCCCCGTAATTTCATTCATGGCCGATAAAAACAAGTTGCCAAAGCTGTGGCCGCTGAGCCCACTCCCCGCCATAAATCTATACTGAAATAGCTCTGTCAGCAGTTTTTCCTCAGCGGCGAGGGCGGTCAGGCAGTTGCGAATATCGCCGGGGGGTAGCCCGCCCATCTCGCGGCGCAGTCGCCCTGACGAGCCGCCGTCGTCGGCCACGGTCACCACTGCGGTGATATTGGCGCTGTAGTTTTTGAGACCCCGCAGCATGGTCGAGAGCCCGGTGCCGCCCCCAATCACCACGATGCGCGGTCCGCGTCGCAGCTTGCGGTGGGTTGCGATCGCATCCCAGAGCGTATCTTCGCTGCTGGCGGGCATGAGCACCTCGGTAATCGCGCCCAGGGTGCGGGTTTGCCCCCAAATAATCAGCAACAACCCAGATATAATGGCCAACGGCCCGCTAATCGAGTTTGGAATCAGTTGAGTGAT
Organism: Cyanobacteria bacterium P01_D01_bin.44; assembly: GCA_039200855.1. Classification (GTDB taxonomy): domain Bacteria; phylum Cyanobacteriota; class Cyanobacteriia; order Phormidesmidales; family Phormidesmidaceae; genus SIO4C1. The sequence goes on from JBCCRZ010000557.1 coordinate 907, forward strand.
TAAGTTAAGTAAATTGCCAACGAACCTAACCGTATAAAAGACCGGCGTCAGCTTTAGCCAAATCATCACCCCTAGACCGACCGTGAGTACCCCAACGGTGCTCAAAAACAGCCAGCGTTTGACCAGCAGGCCCGGCGTCAGCCATTTCATCCAGCGCTGACGCCGAACCGGGGTGCGTACCTGGGTTTCTTGAATAAAGAATTGCAAATGGCGACGCATAAACTTCCTCAGCGCGCCGAGCTCTAACAACATGGATTTCTTATTAAAAATAGAATCATGGGTTATCTTGTCATAAGCTGAGTGGCTATCAGTTTCTATTTTCCATTCCCGCCAATTTACCCAAGAATGATCGACTTGCCCACACCGACAGATTTGCCCTGCACAGATCAGCCCATCATTGAGTTACGCGGCATTTCAAAAAGTTTTGGCGCTACCCAGGTACTCAATCGGGTAGATATGACCGTTTTGGCGGGGGAAGCCGTTGCCATTATCGGCCCATCCGGGACTGGAAAATCAACCATCTTGAGGATTGCAGCCGGCCTGCTCGCACCGGATGAGGGCGAAATTTACGTTCAAGGTCAAAAGCGGGTGGGCCTGATCGAAGACGCCAACGATCCGTCGGGGATTGGCATGGTGTTTCAGCAAGCAGCCCTGTTCGATTCTTTGACGGTGGCCGAAAATGTGGGGTTCCTGCTCTACCAGCACTCTAACCTATCGTCTCGAGAAATCCGCACCCTGGTCAACGACGCCCTGGATATGGTGGGCCTGCCCGGCACGGGCGACCGTTATCCAGCCGAGCTATCGGGCGGTATGCGCAAGCGCGTCAGCTTTGCCAGGGCGGTGATTGCTAATCCCCATAGCCCTCAAGATCGCCCCAGTTTACTACTGTATGATGAGCCCACCGCAGGTCTTGACCCGATTGCCTCAACGGTGATCGAAGACCTGATCCGTAGCATTCATAAAGGGCGCGGGTGCAGCGCCTACGTTATTGTGACCCATCAGGACAGTACGATTCGCCGCACTGCCGATCGGGTTGTATTTCTCCATCAGGGCAGCATTCAGTGGATGGGATCAATCCAGGAGATCGATACCACGGATGATCCGTTTGTGCGTCAGTTCTTTAGTGCTGAGGTAAATGGTCCAATTCACGTTGTAAGTTAGCCCAATCATTACCATCAATGGGTTAGAGTGGTTGGGTTTATGGTGTTTCTTTTACGTAGATACCCATGCGGGCACGAACCATTCGAGAAGGATCGGTCGGATTATTGATTTTAGTAGGCATTGGCCTGTTCGGCATCCTCATTTTGTGGTTGCGAGGCATCAATCCCAGACAGCGCAGCTATCAGCTCATCGTCGAGTTTGACAGTGCCTCCAATATGCAAATCGGCACCCCCGTCCGCTATCGTGGCGTGCCAGTGGGCCGCGTCATTTCGATCACGCCTATGTCCAACGAGGTCGAAGTCGATGTCGAAATCAGCCGCGGCGACCTGCAAATTCCGGCGGGGGCCAAAATTCAAACTGTACAGTCTGGACTCATCGGCGAACTTTCCATTGATATCTTCTCCGAGACACCGCTCCCAGATAGCGCCCTCAGCATGACACCGGTCGCCAGGGACTGCGATAGCAATATCATTTTGTGTAATGGGGATAATTTACAAGGGCTCCAGGGGGTGACCTACGAAGACCTGCTGGAGTCTTCGAAGCGCATTGCTGATTTTTTGGCTGACCCAGAGGTCGCCGAGGAAGTTAGCAAAATTTTGCAAAATACCAATGCAATCAGTACCAATGTAGTAGACCTCACCCAGGAACTGACGGTTTTGGTCGAGGATACCCGCAGGGAATTAAGCCCCCTGGCTAGCTCAGCTCGCCAGGCCACGGCTGCGGCTGCTCGGGCGGCCCAGCAAGTTGAAGTCAGCACGGCGCAAACCGCCAATAGCTTAGACACCACCCTCACAGAGATTAACCAGCTACTGGTTAACAATCGCGGCGATATTGTAGCCACCCTCGACAACGTCCGAGCGGGCAGTGAGCAGCTGCGGGGCATTGTCGATACGCTGGCCCCAACCATCCAGGAGGGTGAATTTGTGAATAATCTAGAGCAGCTGTCCGCCAATGCCGCATCAGCCTCTGAGGACTTAAAGGTGATCACCAACTCCCTCAACACGGATGAAAACATTGTCCTGTTGCAACAAACTCTGGAGTCGGCCCGCGATGTTTTTCAAAGCGCCCAAAAGGTGATGGCGGATGTGGATGAACTGACCGGTGATCCGGCTTTTCGCACCAATATTCGCGACTTGATTGACGGGCTCAGTGGTCTGGTATCGACCACCCAACAGTTAGAAACCCAGGCTGAGCTGGCCAGAATGCTAGACAGCGTTCACACCCAGGCATCAGCCCTACCAAACCGCGTCACCCTGCCACTGACCAGCCAATCAGCTGAAACCACAGCAGGTGACACCCCAGTACTGGTGTTTGACGGACAGCGCTACACGGTACGCATGGCGGATGGTAGCTCGCCCGAGGGGACGACCGCTGAGGCAGCAGGGGCTACGGTTCTGCCTGAGTAGGGGGTTTATTTGAGCGATAGCCGTCAGTCGCCTCAATATTTGCTCAATCTGCCCCAGGGGGATCTGGGTTAAGCTCCCTAACTCAACAATAGTAAAAATAAAATCAGCCCAACCAAAGCAAAGAAGAAAAATTCACTCATCTGCCCCCAGCCATGATGGGAATAGCGTGATATATCTCGGCGAAATCCACAGTTTAAGCAGACATATTCACTTTCCCCATGACGGACGGTAGTGGACTGTTTGTGGCAACGAGGACATTCAACGTGCGTATATGGATCGTGATTTGGAATCATGATGCTTTTGAAAACGATATACATATGAAATACATTTTATATACACCCCTTTTATTCGCTGTATGCCCTTATACCTAAAGATTTGGAGGTAGTATGTGTGTCTTTTAATACAGCTGGCGTCATGGTTTTGACATATATTTGTATGACACTTGTCACACAAGCAGGTATTATCATCGAATGCTGCTTGAAGTTAAGGAATCAAAATGACTAAGAAGTTGGTCAGCTTCAGATTGGCTAACGACCTACAGGCATCTCTAAAAGAGAGGGCTGCCCAGGAAGGTATATCTGTAACTGAGTTAGTTAATAGGTTGTTGAGAGAGGGTTTATCCGCAAATGAGTCTGAAAATTCATTAGAAGTTCGATTATCAGTGTTAGAAGAAGCTGTGCATCGTCTGACTCAAATGTCTGAGCACAGTAATGTTGTTTCCAAATCGCTTCAGTCTCCTCCTGCATTAGAGCAGCAGCTCAATAACATGGAGCAGCGACTGAGAGAGATTTCTGATGGTGTGAAGGAGATTCGACAGAATAACCCTTTGGATAGTCCCAGCGTGACTGCCTACAGTGGACATCAAGAAGACAATGTGTTGTCCCTTTCCCTTGAGGATTTGCGCAAGCTTTTAAAGTCTGGCGTACCGTAGTTAGTTCCCATGCTTGAGGATCTATCCTTTTAGCACGAGGCAATAGATGAAAAGCATCTTATTAGATGAAAATCTGCTTTTGGACTTGCTCCTGGATAGACTTATGCCCTCTCGGCATGCCGAATTTCTCTGGGAGCTTATCCGTTCTCAGTCAATGCAGTTTTGGATAACCAATGATGCTCTAGAAAAGGTTTGGCGATACATTGACTATTTGCA
>JBCCRZ010000558.1:0-4614 GCA_039200855.1 Cyanobacteria bacterium P01_D01_bin.44
CCAATCAAATCGGTGTCGTTGATCGCCGAGGTGGAAAAATCATCATTAGAAAATTTGCTACCTCCCGTCGGATCCCCTTCAGCACTGTCCTGGCTACCTTCCTTTTTGCCCCAGTTAAGCTCGGCCAGTTCCTCTTCAAAGGCAGACATGGCCGTGTCTGGGGCTTTTGGGCGGGGGGGATCAATCCGCACTGGGGGAGTGGCTGGCTGGGGTGGATTGGCGACCTGGCCCATAATCCAATCGGTTTGGAAGGCGAGAAGTAAGCCTACGAGCCCCCACACCAGGGCAACCTTGCGGTTAGACTGACGAACCCGAACCGAGGGGCGGGTGGGCTGATCCACGGGCAGCTCACTGACGGCTGCGAAGAGATGGCTCTGGAGCAAGACCTGTCGGGTGATATCTGTAACCTGTGTGCCGGCTTCTTTGACTAACCCTTTCAAGTCGCTGGCTTGAAAAGGGGCCGTGACTTGGGTCAGAGGCTCGGGCTCGGCTGATTCGTCAGGGGCGATTAGATCGCTCAGGTAGCTGTCGGAGGCCGCAAACTCAGGGGTGGCCTCTGGGACAAGGCGTTTGCGGGCGTTGAAGTCAAAGCCGTGGGTCCAGTCGGGGCGCTTTTGCCCAGCCCGACGGCCATAGATGCGAATGCCGTCGATATTTTGGAGACGGTGCCGCTGGAGAAATTGCAGCACAGAGGGCGCAACGGCCTGGCGAGTCGGGCAGAGTGGCCCATCTACCATGACATGTAGGCGCTTATCTTTGGTCAACAGCTGTACGCGGACGCCCCCAGTGGCGAGCTGTTCGTCTAGGTCAGGGTTGAGGCGGCGGGTCAGGCAGTAGGCGATCGCAGGCAGGTCGCCCCGCTGAGCCAGGGTCTCGGGGGGCTCGGCTAACTCGTCACTGTCGGCGGCTGGCAGTTCTAGGCGCTCAAACCAGTCTGGGTTGACCCCGTCTGAGGAGGGGCCATAGATCATGGCACGGTGGATGCCCTGGGGCCCCAGCTGATCGAGCAGGGCTGAGATCGCATCGTTAATCTCAGTGGCGATCTCAGTCGTTGGGGCCGCTGGCTTGGCAGACGCCTGGGTTGTGCCCGTCGCCAAAGGATTACATACGATGTGCAGAGTGGCGTCTTTGAGTTCTGATGTGATCGTCACATCCAGGGGCCCTAGGGTGGCGTTAAGCAGTCGGGTAATTGACTCTAGATCGCCCCACCGTGCCCATTCCTTGAGCATGTCTTCGGGGGGAGTCAAATCAACCCGCAGTCGCCAGTCGGGGTCGTCTTCTCCCTCAACTTTGATGGTTAAGACTGCATCTTGAAACTGGGTCAGGTTTAAGTCGCGCAGCCGCTGTGCCGTGGGGGGAGCTACCAGGGTGGGGTCGGGTCTATAGCTGGCCTTGCAAAAAATCCATAGACGGGCAATTAAATCCGCCGCGGGGTCCACGGATACTGGATGGCTGGTCGCCCTGGCTGTCACCACTTGCTTGGCTCGATGGGCCTTACCGGAAACCGCCCGAATCCGCACCCGCACCCCAATATCGAGGGCACTCAGGGTTTCGCTCAGGTAACGTGCGATCGCATCGGGGTCACCCTTGCGGGCCAGACTCACATTGGACAATACAATGGCTGACGCGGTGGGGTCGAGGTGGCCGATAGTCGAGGGCGTTTCAGAGTCTGCTCTGCTTTGCTGCAGCTCGTTGACAGCCTGATGCACTGCCTCAGCATCCCCACTGGCCTGCACCAGCTGATCGAGGTGACGCTCCAGGCGATTTAAGTAGATCGGCGACGACCAGTCCGGTTTTTTTTGCCCTGGCAGCCGACTATAAAAGTAGAGCTGGTAGATTTCTGGAAACTTCTCAGCCAGTAGCGCTTGGGCCTCTGGCTCGAGCAGCGCATTCACCAACCGCAGTAGGACGTGTTCACGATCCAGAGATTCGGGTGACTCACAGAGCACGTGCAAAATGTTGCCGCGCAGCTTCGTCTGAACGTCACTGCCCGGCTGCTTGATGGCACTTTGTAGCCAGGGAATCAGCTCGGTCGGTGAAGACTCTAGACTTGACTTTGGATGGGCTAGCTTGGGCTTTCTTAACATGGCGCTGCAAAAGCGAGCTTTAACAAACTAGGGAACATTCAAACATTCATTTATTGCTGACCATGAATAGCACAAAACTCCTTGATTTAATCTGAGTTTTTTCAATCAATTATGCGCTTGGGCATAAGATAAGAACTGATACCCTTGGCAGTTTCCGGTTTGGGACCCCTCAGGGAAAGCCTAAAAAATGAGCCAGTGGCGATTTAGTCTATCTTTCAGACAGCAGGTTAACGTATGAAAGGGGTATATGCCCTAAAAATCGTATTAAATCGTAAGGCTTACTCCAATCTTACTCAGTGGGCTACTACAGTTGTCATAAAAGTAAGGACCGTCTAAGGATAGATAGCTGCGTATAGAGGCCATCTGTTTAAGACATCCATCGACTTTAAAGTTGCTATCCCTTTTACTACGAGCACTCTCGTTATGCAACCATTTCGCGCCGAATCCGATAAATTTAATTTCCAAAAACCGCTAGAACTCCCCATCGCCCCGGAATGGCTGGTGGGGGTGGCCACGGTGCCCCTGTTAGGTGGGTTGGTTTTGGCCCATACGGCGCAGCACTGGCTGATTCAGATTGGGGTGGCCAGCGAAGAAATCTTTCGGGGAGAACGATTACCGGTCTTAAATGTCCCCACGGATATCTCTAAATCGTCACCGCCCGTTGCTGACTAGCTGGCTTTTGACAAATCTAGCCGCGACAGTGGCCTAAACCTCCTACAATTTTCTTGGATATCTCAACGTTTAACCGAATGAGTTCAACCGTTTACTCCGAAGGTGACATGTCACCCCTTACCAGTCCAGACACCCAGCTAGATCGTCAAATCGCATCAGTGACGGATGTTGCCGCCCATGATTGGTTTTTGAGGCATCGCCTCAAAACGGTTGAAGACATTTGGGAGACCGTGATTGGGGCGGAGTGCGGCCAGGATCTTGTAGAGCTGTTAAATCGGCTTCGACGCATCTGCTTGCCGGACGGTCAGGCAGACACCGCCCTGGATACCCACAATGTTTTAGAGGTAATCGAGCAGCTCAGCCTCGAGGAGGCCATCCGGATGGCCCGCGCCTTTGCGCTTTACTTTCAGCTGATTAATATTGTTGAGCAGCACTATGAGCAGCGGGGGCAGCAGCGTCAGTATCGGGCCGCTTACGAAGAAGCCGCTGTGGCTGCCCACGGCACCAGGGCTGGGGGGCGATCTGCAGATCGAGTCACTGACAACGGTGAGGGGCTTCGAGGCAGCGCTGGGAAAGGGGCTTCTTTTTTAGCTGGCGTGGTCGAGAAAAGTATTGCTCCCCACGGAGCTTCCTCCAAAGACGTCGGTACTTTCTACTGGCTGTTTCCCACCCTCAAGCAGCTCAATGTGCCCCCACAGCTCATCCAGCGTCTGATTGACCAGCTCGATGTGCGGCTAGTCTTTACCGCCCACCCCACCGAAATTGTGCGCCACACCATTCGAGATAAGCAGCGGCGCATCTCTGATATTTTGCGGCAGCTTGATCGGGCCGAGGAAAGTGCCCGATCTTTAGGGTTGCCCTCCTCCTGGGAAGTTGAAGGGCTCCAGAGCCAGCTCACCGAAGAAATCCGCCTGTGGTGGCGCACGGATGAGCTGCATCAATTTAAGCCCTCCGTGTTAGATGAGGTCGATTTTACGCTGCACTACTTTGACGTAGTGCTGTTTGATGCGATTCCCCAGCTCTATGGGCGATTTAAGCGGGCCCTAAAAAGCACCTTTCCCTCGCTACAGCCCCCCAAATATGACTTTTGTCGGTTTGGCTCCTGGGTAGGCAGCGATCGCGATGGCAACCCCTCGGTGACGCCCATCATCACCTGGAAGACCGCCTGCTATCAGAGAAATCTGGTGATTGAGAAATATCTCACCTCGATTCGCAAGCTGACCAATTTGCTGAGCCCGTCGCTGCACTGGAGTGAAGTCCTGTCTGAGGTGCTAGAGTCCCTTGAGCAAGATCGCTTGCAGATGCCCGATGTGTATGAGCAGCTCTCGATTCGCTATCGTCAAGAGCCCTATCGGCTAAAGCTGGCGTTTATCGAGAAGCGGTTACAAAACACCCGCGATCGCAGCCTCAAGCTTTACAACGGTGACTACCCACAAGACAACGAACCCGAAGCTGGCTCAGATAATACTTTATATTCGTCGGGCGACGACTTTTTAGCTGAGCTTAATCTGCTTCAGCAGAGCCTGAATGAGACTGGCCTGGTGTGTCGAGAGCTGGGAGAGCTGATCACCCAGGTAGACATCTATGGCTTCAGGCTAGCCCAGCTAGATATTCGTCAGGAAAGCTCGCGCCACTCTGACACCCTCAACGAGATTACCGAGTATCTGCAAATCTTACCCAAACCCTACAACGATCTGACCGAGGCCGAAAAGACCGCGTGGCTGGTACAGGAGCTCAAGACCCGGCGACCGCTGATCCCCTCGGAGATGCCGTTTTCAGACAAAACTAAAGAAACCATTGCCACCTTTCGAATGGCGCGCAAGCTGCATCAAGAGTTTGGTATCAGTATCTGTCG